>CBDTYO010000075.1:0-12580 GCA_965364615.1 uncultured Bacteroidia bacterium | reverse complement strand
CTTACAAGACCTATCCCCTGACCACCGGATCCTCGCTCCGAAACCAGCAAATAGCCCCTGTTTATTACAGCGATGTGGTATCCATGTTCGTGCGTGACCTGGTCAAGTCCAGGATTGTGTTTGAGGCCAGCCACCTTAGCTACCGGTTCAAGAATGGTGCCATGGGTCTGCAGGACGTGGGATTTACCGCACAATCGGGCAGACTGGTGGGCATCATGGGAGCCAGCGGTGCCGGGAAATCCACCCTTTTGAATGTGTTAAACGGAAGCAGCACGCCTACCGTGGGAAAGGTCCTGATCAACGGCATTGATATCCATGGGGATGATCCGAGCATTGAGGGAGTCATAGGTTTTGTCTCACAGGACGACCTGCTGATCGAAGAGCTTTCTGTGTACCAGAACCTCTATTACAATGCCAAACTCTGCTTCGAGGATTATTCGGAGGATCAGCTGGTTGAAACCGTCGACAGGGTGCTGAGAAACCTGGGACTTTTCGAAATCAGGGATATCCAGGTGGGATCCCCCCTGAATAAAAAAATCAGCGGAGGACAGAGAAAGAGATTGAATATCGCCCTTGAACTAATCCGTGAACCCGCTGTGCTCTTTCTGGATGAACCCACATCGGGATTATCGAGCCGCGACAGTGAAAATATCATGGACCTGCTCAAGGAACTCACCTTCAAGGGCAAACTGGTATTTGTGGTGATACACCAGCCATCCAGCGATATATTCAAGATGTTTGACAGGTTGCTGATACTAGACACCGGTGGCTACCTGATATATAATGGAAATCCGGTGGATTCAATCATGTACTTCAAGTCGAAAGTACAGGCTGCTGACTGGAATGAGAGTGAATGTCCCACCTGTGGGAATGTGAATCCGGAACTGATATTCAATATCGTTGAGACCAACGTCCTGGATGAGTTCGGACAACTTACCCATACCCGCAGGATCTCTCCCAAAGAGTGGAGCGAACATTTCAGGGAGCAATACAAGGAGCCCAAAAAGGTGGAAGCCATCCGGGAGGACCTGCCAGAGATTTCTTTCAAGGTTCCGGGAAAGGTGAAACAGTTCGGGGTCTTTATCAAACGCGACATCCTGAAAAAACTGAGTGACGCCCAATACCTGATCATCAATTTCCTGGAAACTCCCCTCCTGGCCTTCCTGCTGGCTTTCATTGTAAGGTACTTCGATCGGGATATATCCAATGAATTTAAATATACCCTGCTGGAAAACAGCAACTTGCCGGTGTATATTTTCATGTCGGTCATTGTGGCCATTTTCATGGGACTGACCGTGAGTGCCGAAGAGATCATCAAGGACCGGAAAATTCTGAAAAGGGAAGCCTTTCTGAACCTGAGCTGGTCGGGATACCTGCTTTCCAAGGTGGCCGTGCAGTTCCTGCTATCTGCCATCCAGGCCTTTAGCTTTGTCATTGTAGGCAACGCAGTGATGGGCATCCATGGCATGTATTTCGAATACTGGCTGGTACTTTTCTCCGCCTGGGCCATGGCCAATGTGATGGGTCTTCTCATATCAGACAGCTTTAAAACCGTGGTGACCATCTATATCCTGATCCCCTTCCTGGTGATTCCCCAGATCATGTTAAGCGGGATCATTGTCAAATTTGAAAACCTGAATCCGCAGATCTCTTCCCCCAAACGGATCCCCTTTTATGGGGAGATCATTACTGCCCGCTGGGCCTATGAGGCGCTCAGTACCTACCAGTTCATGAACAACGAGTATGAACAACATTTTTATGACTGGAACAAGATCAAGAGCAATGCCAATTTGAAGGCCAACTTCCAGATGACGGAGTTGCTTAACAAGCTTTCCTTCCTGGAACGCAACCTTGACAGACCTGAAGAGGCTGTTCAGATCGAATACAACCTGGGGGCGCTCCGGACGGAGATACAGGACGATTATGAGGATCGCCTGATCATGCAAAGCTATTATGGGGAGACCCCGACCTATTCCATGAAGTATTTGGATCAGCTGTTTCCCGGCGCCGTAAACCGGGAGGTACTGGGATACACCAGGGAATACCTGCAGTCACTCAAGGAATTTTATTCGGCCACCTTCAAGAAGGCTGTCACCCGGGAAAACGAGATCATTGAGTCTTTCGACCAGGAAGAACTGAGGGCATTGGAACGAAGACATGCCAACAAAAGGCTCGAGGAGTTTGTAACCAACAACAAAACAGTTAACTACTTCACGGAATTCAAGGGAGATATGATACAGAAACGCGACCTCATCTACCTGGATCCCACACACAAATTCATCAAGGCCCATTTTTACGCTCCCAGAAAGATGGTGGCAGGCACCTTTATTCAGACGATCTGGGTGAATATCATGGTCATCTGGATGATGACCATTGCTTTATACATTCTCCTTTATTATCGGGTTCTCAAGAAGTTTCTGGATTCCATGGAACGGTCCTTCTCCCGCAAAACGCATTAAAAATAGGCTGTCACCCTTGGGTTGACAGCCCGAAATTTCTTGCAGCTTTATCTTCAGGAGCCTGCTATTCTACAATTTCGATCATCTTGAATGGGACCCGGATGATAGACTCGTAGTCTTCTCCGGCTTCAAGCATATCTTCATCGTCTTCCTCGTAGTACCAGTTAATGATTACTTCGCTTTTGCCTTTATGAATGGCTTCCAGCTTCTTAAATACATCCAGGATACATTTTGAGGAGCTGGTATTGAAGTACTCCAGCTGCACATTTACTTGTGTCAGGTCCATGGGAGTACTGCTGTACTCTTCTAACCACTCTACCAGCGGCTTATAAAACTCGATTGAGTTCTCCGGAATGGACCGTCCCTTGATTTCTATGACTCCTTGCTGTCCATCAAATTTTACACTGGGTG
This sequence comes from uncultured Bacteroidia bacterium, assembly GCA_965364615.1. Taxonomy (GTDB): domain Bacteria; phylum Bacteroidota; class Bacteroidia; order Bacteroidales. Next base: position 9,710 of record CBDTYO010000075.1, on the reverse strand, counting down.
TTTTTGCAGTTCCTTCAATCGAAAGTGCTTCCATATTCTGTCTTTTATCCGTTATTATCACATGGCAATCTCGATGTACACATCCAGATTGAAAAAATAGTAGCGATCGTCGTACCTTTCAAAGGTATATTCCAGCTGGTTTCCGGTTTTGCGCGCGATATCCACAAGGCCGAGACCCCCGCCGCCCTTATCAGACAGCCTCTGGTGATTCAGGATGAATTTATACATATCCTTCAGCTCCTCTCTGCTCATGGAATTGATCTTGTCAATTTTGTTCCGGAGCACATCCACTTTATCCTGTGTAATGAAATTCCCGGTGGAGATTTTGTATCTGTCTTCCAGCCGGCTGACCACCAGGATCCCGAATTTATCATCAAATTCCTTTTGCATGGCGCTGGGCAGCACCTCAATATGGTGATAGAGATTTTGCAGGCTCTCCACCAGAACATTGTAAACCTTTTTTCGGATTTTTGAGCTTTCGTCGTACTCATCCAACCTGGACTCGACTACCTCTAGCACATTGCTTATAAGCTCACTTGAGATACTCCCTTTAAAGGCCATTAAAACTTCTCCGCCATTCAGCCTGGAGTAATACTCGTTGATATCAAAGCTCATTTAGGCTTCTTTTTGTTGACAGCAATCTGATGATCTGATCAGCAAATATAAAAAAAATGTTTGGTTAACTAATATAGATAAAAAAACGCTGTTCTGGCAACCATATGACTCAAAACCCTGTTTTTTTTTATCCCCTTAAATTCAGTGCAGTATGCTATCCTCTCTGCTTACCGGCTTTATAATCTTTCCAATTTCCTTTGAAGGTAAGATAATTCGCATAAGTGCATTCAAGGGCCCCGTTATAGAGGATTCGTTTGGAAGCAGGCTTTAGTCCCACCCGACCCAGGGCTTTTTTGCTGGAAGACAAAATCCAGGCGCTTGAACCCGGAAATCTGTGCTTCAGAGTACTGCCGATCCCACTGTAAAGTGACTCCAGATCTTCATGTTTGAGGCGTTCTCCATAGGGGGGATTCATGACCAGTGTGAGCCCTTCCCCCCCTTCTGCATCCAAAAAATCGCCCTGCTCCAGGCTTATGACATGCTCCAGGTCCAGGTGTTTTATCTGCTGACGCGCCACCTGAAGCGCTGCAGGATCTTTGTCCCTGGCTACAATGGGCACCGCAACCTCCTTTTCGGCCGATAAGCCATGTACGACGTGTTCCATCAACTCCCTGTCAAAATCCTTCCAGTTCTCAAATCCATACTGCTTTCTGAAGATGCCGGGAGGAATTCCTCCTGCCATCAGGGCCGCTTCAATGGCCAGGGTACCAGAGCCGCACATGGGGTCCAGAAAAGGAGTAGACCCATCCCACCCTGAGATCATCACCATTCCGGCTGCCAGGACCTCATTCAAAGGAGCTTCAAAATGACCGCTTCTGTAGCCACGACGGTGCAGCGATCCTCCGGAACTATCCAGTGAGACGGTTACCCACTTGCCCGAAATATGCACATTGATAAGCAGATCAGGATCTTCACGTCTGACTGAAGGTCTGAGGCTGGTAAGCTCCCTGAAGCGGTCGGCTATGGCATCCTTTGCCTTCTGGGCCACAAATTGACTGTTTGAAAAGTAGGGTGAATGAACCACCGGGTCTATGGCAAAAGTCATCCGGTTGTCCAGGTAACGGGACCAGTCGAATCTTTTTATATGCCTGTAGAGGCCCTCGGCATCAGTGGCCTGAAAATTCAGTACAGGGAGCAAGACCCTGAGGGCAAGCCTGGATCCAAGGTTGATCCTGTACAGCAGGGCCCTTCCCCCGTAGAAGGTCACTCCCCGGTTGACCACCTCCGTTCTTTCTGCTCCCAACGACAGGAGTTCTTCGGCCAGCAGTGGTTCAAGGCCCTTAAGGGTTTTTGCATGAAAATTCTCAGCCCTCTCCATGGGCTTAATGCTTATTGATCAAATGTATGGCCTTTTTGATACGCTCCCCGCCCAGTCCGTCCACTGAATGAAATTTCCATCCGTTCTGCCGGATGAGTTCCTGGTATCGCTCCTGGAGCCATTCCCGCCTTTCTCCTCCATTCTCCCTCACTCCATCGCTTATCCAGGGCAGATCTGTGTGGCAGAGCAGCACCAGATCAAAGCTGGCCCGCCGGATCTGTTCATCCAACCACGAAGGAACCTTTTGAAACACCACCTCGAACCAAACCCGGGTAATGATCAACCAGGTATCGAAAAACACAAAGGACCCGGGTGCCCGGGTGTCGTGGTACGCCCTTTTCTGCCATTCAGCAATATGTTCCACATCGCTGTATACGCAGGGCCTGCCCAGCTTTTCCACGTATTCTCTGGCATATTCCGGAACATAGATCCCGCCAAAATGATGGGCAAGACCCATGGCCAGCTCAGACTTACCGGTGGACTCTGCCCCGGTGATGAGTACCCTTTTCACGTTGACCTGCTTTGATAGGAGCGCAACCATTTGTAGTATCCGATCACGGCCATGGTGGTGTAAATGCCAAACAACAGCAAAGTGGGATAAAGTCCCCGGTAAAGATACAATCCCATGGAAACCAAGTCAACGATGATCCACAGGATCCAGTTTTCCAGGATTTTTCTGGCCAGCATCCAGGTGGCTGTAAAACTCACTGCCGTGGTAAATGCATCCCAGAAGGGAACCGGTGAATCGGTATATTCTTTCAGCACGATCCCTATGCCCACGAATGCAACGGCGGTGATCAGGAGCAGGATCGCGGCATTCTTTTTCCCCAACCTGCTCACCGGCAGCCCGGACTCCTGCTCTTCCTTCCCCCTCTTCCAAAGGAACCATCCATAGATACTGATGACCACGTAGTAGCCATTGAGCCCCATATCGGCATAGAATTTTGACTGAAAGAACACCACCATGTAAAGCAACGCGCTGGCTATGCCCATGGGCCAAAGGAGAATGTTCTGGCGAATGCTGAAATAGAGGTAGAGTATGCTGAAGATCACTCCCAGGATCTCCACATAGTTTGTCTCTATCCATGAAAGCATCAGGGATCTACTTTGGCCAGTTTTTGTTGCAGTAGGGTGGGATTCTCCAGTATCTCCACTGCCTTATTGAACACCTCATCGCCTTGATTATACAACTCGAAGAATTGATCCATTCCCCACAGGTCTCTGGCCACGTAGCTTTTGAACAGCATGGCTATCTGACTTTTGGAAGTAGTCCAATCCTCCTGATTGAACTCCAGGTCTTCGCTGGTGGCAAAAGCGATCAACTGGTCCAGTTCCTCCCCGGAAGGCTCATACGCTGTGCGAAAGCTTTCAAAGTCGGGATAGCTCTTCAACAGGTCGCTGCGCTTCAGATCCACATACTGCAGCACAAACTGGTTGAAAATCCCCAGGCTGATCAGGCTGCGGTAATAGTCAGAATATGCGGTGGTATCGATGGGCACAAAATAGTCGGGCATAATTCCTCCACCCCCATATACAGTTCGATTCAGGGCAAGAGTCCTGTATTGCTGGTCGGGAGGGAATACAATGCTGTCAGCACTGGAAAGCTCACCCTGGTTGTACCTGTTTATTAAGTCCATGGCATACTCCTCATATCCTTCCTCGTAGGGCTTCTGGATCAATCTGCCAGTAGGGGTATAATACCGGGCCACGGTCAGACGGATCAGGGAGCCATCGCTCAACATGAATGGCTGCTGCACCAAACCCTTGCCAAAGGAGCGCCTTCCAACGATGACGCCACGGTCCCAATCCTGAACGGCCCCGCTCACAATTTCGCTGGCCGAGGCAGAACCTCCATCAATCATGATGACCAGATTGCCCTCCTCGAAAAGACCCGCCTTCCGGGCTTTGTATTTCCTGTCAGGCACCCTGGATCCTTCTGTGCTTACTATCTCCTTGTCGCCGCTCAACAAATGATCTGCCAGATCCACAGCCACAGGGAGCCAGCCTCCTCCATTGCCCGAAAGGTCAATGATCAGGTCTTCCATTCCCCTGGCTTTCAGAGATTTCACGGCTTTTTCAAATTCTTCGATGGTGGTATGAGAGAAGCGTGCAAGTTTCACGTACCCGATCCGGTCATTTACCATATAGGATGCATCCAGGCTAAATACCGGGATCTTGTCCCGGGTGATGTTAAACTCCAGCAGATCGCTTTTATTCCTTCGCTGAACGCTCACATTCACCTGGGTACCTTTAGGCCCCTTAAGCAAACGCTGAACATCCCGCGTGGTGATCCCTGTTCCTGCCACGGTCTTTCCTTCTATCCTGACAATCCTGTCCCCTGCCGCGATCCCGACCCTTTCGGAGGGACCTCCGGATATGGCACGAACTATATAAATGGTATCCTCCAGAATGTTGAAGCTGACACCAATGCCTTCAAATTCGCCTTCCAGCTGCTCATTGAGGGCTTCAAGTTCCTCCTTGCTGAGGTATGAAGAGTGGGGATCAAGATCATGAAGCAGTTGCTCGATGGTGCGCTCTACCACGGCACTTTCGTCTATGGTATCCACATAGAAACGGCTTACTTTCTCCATCACTTGCGCAAGCTTCAGAGCTTCGGCATTCCATTGCCCGTATGACATCCCAGGCGCCACAATGAGTGCAGCAAGCACCAGGGTTTTTATGAATTTTTGCATGATCAAAGTCTTATTATATATTATATAAACCAGAAGTGGCCCATTTTGTTGCCTGCATTTGAGGGCTTTCCTATTCCCACTCGATGGTGGCAGGGGGTTTGGAGCTGATGTCATACACCACCCTGTTGATGCCCCGCACCTTGTTGATGATGTCATTGGAGACCTTGCTTAACACCTCATGGGGCAGGTGTCCCCAATCAGCTGTCATTCCGTCGGTGGAAGTGACTGCCCTGAGCGCCACCACAAATTCATAGGTTCTTTCATCGCCCATGACCCCGACCGATTGAATCGGCAGCAATATGGCCCCCGCCTGCCAAATCCGGTCATAGAGCCCATATTTTCTAAGGGCCTTGATATAAATATCATCGGCCTCCTGGACCAGCCGGATCTTCTCACGGGTGATCTCTCCCAGGATCCTGATGCCAAGGCCGGGTCCGGGAAAAGGATGGCGTTTCAAAAAGGAAGGAGAGATACCCAATGCCTTTCCCACCCTTCTGACCTCATCCTTGAAGAGCAATCGCAAAGGTTCCACCACTTTCAAATGCATGATATCCGGGAGTCCGCCCACATTGTGATGGGATTTTATGGTCACCGACGGACCGTTGACAGAGACCGATTCAATCACATCGGGATAGATGGTGCCCTGACCGAGCCACTTTACATCCTCCAGCTTCCTGGCTTCTTCCTCAAATACTTTGATGAAGTTCTTCCCGATGCTTTTCCTTTTGGCTTCAGGCTCAGTGATCCCCTTCAAATCATCCAGGAATCTGTCGCTGGCATTTACACCGATTACATTTAATCCCAGTTCTTTATAAGACTCAAGCACAGTGGGGAATTCATTCTTCCTCAGCAATCCATTGTCCACAAAAATACAGGTCAGGTTCTTTCCGATGGCCCGGTGCAATAAAATGGAAGCCACGGTGGAATCGACCCCTCCGGATAAACCCAGCACGACACGGTCATTGCCCAGTTTGGCCTTCAACTCACTGACCGTGCTTTCCACAAAGGTCTCCGGAGTCCAGTCCATGGAGCATCCGCATATCTCATTCAGGAAATTATACAAGATGGTCTTGCCTTCGGTGGTATGATATACTTCAGGGTGAAACTGCAATCCAAAGGTAGGCTCGCCGGTGGAAGCATAGGCTCCTACCTTGACATCTTCAGTACTCGCGATGACTTCACAATCAGGCGGAAGGGACTCGATGGTATCGCCATGTGACATCCAGACCTGGGTATTGGGCTTCAGGCTGCGCAGGAGGGGATGTTTGCCATTGATGTAGTTCAACCTGGCCCGGCCATATTCCCGTGAATCAGACGCCAGTACCTCACCTCCATAATAATGTGAGAGGTATTGAGCCCCATAACAGATCCCCAGCATGGGAAATCTTCCCTTGATCCCTGCAAGGTCCGGAATGGGAGCATGTTTATCACGCACCGAAAAGGGGCTGCCGGAAAGTATCACCCCTTTCACGGAGTCGTCCGGCTCAGGAAAATGACTGTATGGATGAATTTCACAATACACATTGTGCTCCCGTACCTTCCTGGCTATTAATTGTGTATACTGGGAACCAAAATCAAGGATCAAGATCTTTTCACTCACCTTCCGATGCTTTTCATGGAACAATGATGCAAAACTAATATTTATTCTCGCTTTAGCCTCTTCAGGGGGATGGAATAGCGATCGCCATCATTCACACCCTCCGTGGGAGTGAAAATCTCCCTGGCTTCCTCTACCAGTTGGGCTGGGTCTTTGTACCTGGTGGAAAAGTGCCCGATCAGGAGTTTTTTTACCCCTGCCATCCTGGCAATGGTGGCCGCCTGGGCAGCAGTTGAATGAAGGGTCTGGAGGGCAAGTCTTTTATCCTTTTCCGCAAAAGTAGCCTCGTGAAAAAGCAGGTCTGCTCCCCTTACCTGTTCAGCCAGAGCCGGATCAAAAGCCGTATCCGACAGATAGGCATAGGATCGCCTGTGGTAGGGAGGAAGGGTCAGCCTTTCATTGGGTATGAACTCTCCGTCTTCAGTGACAAAATCCTCACCGCGCTTTACCTTCACCACATCGGCCATCCCCAGTCCCACAGCCTCAATCTGTTCTTTGATTACGTTCAAAGGCCTGGCTTTCTCCCGGAAGAGGTATCCATAAGTCTGTGTCCGGTGCTTCAAAGGAATGGCAGTGACCGTGATCTTTTCACTCTCGTGAATGAAAGCTTCAGTCTCTGTGGGGCTTTTGCATAGAAGCGCAAATGGCAAGGGGCCAAAAAAGTGGCCATATTGGTCCATCAGGTCAGAAAGAGCAGGAGGGCCGTAAAGATGCAAAGGAACCTTTCGGCCCATCATACCCAGGCTTGAAAGCAGTCCGAAAAGTCCGAATACATGATCTCCGTGAAGATGGGATATGAATATATGGTGTATCCTGGCCAGATTCAGGCCATACTTTTTCAGGCGCATCTGGGTCCCTTCCCCACAATCGATCAAAAAGAACCGCTCACCTGCTTTGAGCAAGTGAGCGGTTGGAAATCTATTTGAGGTAGGCAGCGCTGAACTGCTACCCAGTATGGTCAACTCAAATGACACCCCGAATCCACTTAACCGGCTTCTTTAATTAAAGAAACAGCCTCGTCCAGGGAATTTGAAATATTTAAAACCGTATCGAGTTGAGATATGGTGATCAGTCTTTCGACAGCATCATTCAAGCCGGTCAGGACAAAAGTGCCATTGGCATTCTTGCACAGCCTGTTAGCCACAAGAATAGCGCTTAAACCGGAGGAATCGCAATACCTGCAATTGCTCAGGTCCAAAACGATGTTCTTCTCACCATTTCCTGATACTAGTACCAGCTCTGATTTCAGGGTTGGAGCGATGTGGGTGTCCAGCTTCTCCTCCAAAACTTTGATCAAGGTGTGGTTTTCAAATTTGTCAATCTTGAATTCCATAGCTGACTAAATTGATTTTAATGGTTTAAAACTTTATTCTTTTTTATCGCTTCCCTCTTTCTTCTTGTCCTTTTTGTCCTTCTTTTCACTCTCCTCCATCGAAGTCTTCAATGCGGCAAGTTCAGAAATGTCGCCAAGGGTGGTTTTCTCCAGGTTGCTCTTTATTTTCCTGCTTGCTTTCCTTACCTCAGCTCCTTCGCTCTGTTTCTCAGCACGTACTGAAGATTTCTGCTCATCTTCATGGATGCGACTATGAGACAAGATAATCTTTTTTGCTGACTTATTAAACTCAATTACCTTAAAATCTAATTTCTCATCCACTTTTACAGGACTGCCATCTTCTTTCACCAGATGTTTTGGAGTCACAAAGCCTTCTACCCCATACGGAAGGGCCACTACAGCGCCTTTGTCCATCAAATCGATGATGGTGCCCTCATGGATGGAATCCACCCCAAAAACACTTTCAAAAACATCCCAGGGATTCTCTTCCAGCTGCTTGTGTCCAAGACTCAGCCGGCGGTTGTCCTTGTCAATTTCAAGTACCACTACCTCATGATCGACCTCCTTGGCCATGAGGGCAGCGCGACGCGCAACGCGCTGCGGCTCGAGGATTACCACTACCTCAATATCCGCTGCGATGGAAGTAAACTCTGCCGGATGTTTGATTTTCTTGGTCCAGGACAGATCTGATATATGAATCAGGCCATCGACTCCTTCTTCTATCTCTACAAAGACACCGAAATTGGTGAAGTTGCGGACTTTGGCAGTATGCCTGCTTCCCAATGCATATTTCTCATCGATCTTCTCCCAGGGATCGGGTTTTAGTTGTTTGATGCCCAACGACATCTTTCGCTCTTCGCGATCCAGGGTCAGAATTACGGCATCCACCTCATCTCCCACTTTCATAAACTCCTGCGCACTTCTGAGGTGCTGGGACCATGACATTTCCGACACGTGGATCAAACCTTCCACTCCAGGGGCTATTTCAACAAAAGCACCGTAATCGGCCATGACCACGACACGTCCCTTCACCTGGTCACCCACCTTCATGTTCTCATCCAGAGAATCCCATGGGTGTGGGGTCAGCTGCTTAAGGCCCAGCGCAATACGCTTCTTATCATCGTCAAAATCCAGGATCACCACATTCAGTTTCTGATCCAATTCAACTATTTCTTCGGGATGATTTACACGGCCCCAGCTCAGGTCCGTGATGTGGATCAAACCGTCAACACCACCCAGGTCAATGAAGACGCCATAGGAGGTGATGTTCTTCACGGTTCCTTCCAGTACCTGTCCTTTCTCCAGTTTGGCAATGATTTCCTTTTTCTGCTGTTCCAGTTCCTCTTCGATCAGCGCTTTGTGTGATACCACCACATTCTTGAATTCATGGTTGATCTTGACCACCTTGAACTCCATGTTCTTGCCTACGTAAGCATCATAATCCCGGATAGGTTTCACATCTATCTGTGATCCGGGCAGGAAGGCCTCAATGCCAAATACATCGACTATCATACCTCCTTTGGTGCGGCATTTGATATATCCTTTGATCACCTCGTCCTGCTCCAGACTTTGGTTCACCCTGTCCCAGGAACGCATGGCTCTGGCCTTTTTGTGGGATAGCACCAGCTGGCCTTTTTTGTCCTCCTGGCTCTCCACATATACCTCCACTTTGTCCCCAGGTTTCAGATCAGGATCATACCGGAATTCACTGAGGGATATCACCCCTTCGGATTTATACCCGATATTAATGACTACTTCCCGCTTGTTCAGGGAAATCACTGTGCCATCAATGACTTCATTCTCGGCAATGGTGGAAAGGGTATCGGAATACAGCTTTTCAAACTCCGCCTGATTGGCGGTACTGTCATTTTCATTGGCAGTAAACTCGTCCCAATCAAAATCGGCATTGCCAGTTTTTTCAGGGGAGACCGGCTTGCTGCTTTTCTTTGGACTCTTTTTTGGAGCAGCAGCCTGAGGTTCTTCAGCGGGCGCCTCAGATGTTTCGGCAGCAGCCTGGGGTTCTTCAGCGGGTGCCTCAGATGTTTCGGCAGCAGCCTGGGATTCCTCAACTGGCACTTCGGCAACTGTTGGTTCTTCAGCTGGCACTTCGGCAACTGTTGGTTCTTCAGCTGGCACTTCGGCAACTGTTGGTTC
>CBDTYO010000074.1:0-12631 GCA_965364615.1 uncultured Bacteroidia bacterium | reverse complement strand
TAAATTATTCATAGCTTATGGAAAAGATTCTAATCATAGAAATGTCCCCATCCAGACACCTATGTTAAGGGTAGTTTTAATTGACTTTTAGGAAAGAGGTGCCAGTTTTTCGCCAGAATTTCTGCAATATTAACCAGTGGAATATTTTACATAAAATGAACAGTTAATTAATAAGGTGTAAATACATAAACATCTGTTAGTGTTGGAGATAACTCAAATTATACGACTTTTTTGAAGAAGATAATATATCGAAAAAAGGAAACTCATAATCAGGGGGTCACTGGTTCAAGCCCAATCCTAAAAAGCTCCACCGCAGCTTTTCTTAACGGATAGGCTAGGTTCGGGCCCGGCTGGAGCAGACAGGTCACTGAAGGTGATGATCGCTATGTAAGGATGGTCCGTGAATAACAGAGGATGCCGGTTACTCAAACACCACGGTCTTCTTTCCATTTACCAGGATCCTGTGTTCTGTATGGAAATTGACTGCTTTGGCAAGTACAATTCGTTCCAGGTCGCGACCGCGACGAACCAGGTCTTTCACACTGTCGCGATGGGAAATCCTGATAATGTCCTGCTCAATGATCGGGCCTTCATCCAGATCCTCTGTGACATAGTGACTGGTAGCTCCTATGATCTTTACTCCACGCTCATAGGCCTGTTTATACGGATTGCCTCCTACAAATGCAGGCAGAAAGGAATGATGGATATTGATGATCCGGTTGGGATACTGATCCACGAAGGAATTGGTCAGGACCTGCATGTACCGTGCCAGCACTATCGTGTCTATATTATTCTCCTTCAGAAGTTTCAGTTCTGCCTGTTCCTGTAAATTTTTGTTTTCTTTCGTGATGGGAAATATATGATATGGAATCCGGTGGTAGTCGGCCATGTATTCAAGATCGGGATGATTGGATATGATCAGCGGAATCTCATAGGCACTTTCGGGCAGATGCTGCCTCCACAAAAGCTCCTGCAGGCAGTGTTCATATTTTGATACCAGAACCGCTACGCGCAATTTCTTGCCGGAAAATAAAATATTCCAATTGGCATGAAACTTTTTCCCCACCGGATGGAAGGCATCTTTCACTTCATCCTGAGGTATTTCAAAACCCTCCATGTCCCATACTACCCGCAGAAAAAATGATTTATCAAAACTGTCTACGTGTTCATGGAGGGAAACAATATTGCCCCCGTACTGGGCTATAAACCCTGTGATCATGGATACCAGCCCCTTTTGGTCAGGACTGGAGAACAATAGGATGGCCCGGCTTGGTATGGTATTGTTCACAGCTTTTTTATCATATGGGATTCATAGAATTATCAAATGCCATTCGGTCGCAGAGGAGGGGTGCAGCATTTTTTCGCCCGTATATTCTACGTGATACATGCCCCGATGTTTCAGCCGGGGCACAAAATCCTTTTAGGATACGTCTTTGAGCGGGTTGGCTCTAAATTCCGCCATTTCAGTAAAATGTGTTTTACAATTCCTTATTTGTGTTAATGCATGCAAACAGGCTACTGTAATTTTGTAGTGTTATTCATAGTAAAGTACACATAAAATAAATAGCATGAAAAAAGTAGTATTAATTACAGGCGCCAGTTCAGGCATGGGCAAGTCAACAGCCCATATTTTGCATGAGCAAGGTTATATCGTTTACGGGGCAGCCCGGCGAACAGACAAAATGAAAGATTTGGAAGAAAAAGGCATTCAGGTGATCTCACTGGATCTCACCAATGACGAATCCATGGTCAGTGCAGTCAACGAGATCCTGGAGAAAGAAGGAAGAATTGATATTCTGATCAATAACGCAGGATATGGTTCATATGGCTCAGTCGAAGAGGTTTCCATGGAAGAAGCCAGAAGGCAGTTTGAAGTAAACATATTCGGGCTGGCCCGCCTCACCCAATTAATTATTCCCAGCATGCGCGAGCATAAGTACGGAAGGATCGTAAACATTTCATCCATGGGAGGAAAAATCTATACCCCCTTCGGAGCCTGGTACCATGCCACCAAGCACGCCCTTGAAGGATGGAGTGACAGCCTGCGTCTGGAACTAAAACCATTTGGCATTGATGTGGTTGTGGTTGAGCCAGGAGGCATACAAACCGAATGGGGAGGGATAGCCATGGATAACTTGATGAAAACCTCCGGGAATGGCCCCTATGCCGATTCCGTTCAGAAGGTAATCAAAGGGATGGAAAAAACAGCCAAAAGCTTAACCCATGTGGATGTTCTGGGAAAAGAAATTGCCAAAGCAGCAACGGATAAAAAGCCCAAGAACAGGTACGTAAAAGGATACATGGCCAAACCGGCCATCGCCATCCGGAAATGGTTTGGAGACAGGTTCTTTGATAAGATGTTGGCCAGTCAACTTAAATAGGTGTTTCTTTGTTTATAGATTATGTCTGAACAAATTATACATATAAAGTCCATAAGTCATTTACATGAATTGAGTGGGTATATAAAACCCACTCATCCTCTCATCAGCATCTTGGATGTATCAGAGGTGGAAATTCCGGAGGAATATGTGGGCACAAAGATTACAAGCAGCCTGTATACCATAGGCTTAAAAGACAAAAGCTGTGGCTTGCAATACGGGCGGAATGCCTATGATTTTGAAGAAGGTGTTCTCTATTTCACGGCTCCCAATCAGATACAATCAGTTTCGAACGCCCAAAAGAAAAATGAAATCAAGGGCTGGATACTTTCCTTTCATCCGGATTTGATCCGCAATACCTCTTTGGGGAAAACGATCGACAGCTATAATTTCTTCGGATATGATGTATATGAAGCACTGCATCTGTCCGATACAGAACAAAAAACCATTACTGATCTGGTTCAGTTAATCAATGATGAAATAGCTGAACGGATCGACAACCACAGTCAGGAAGTCATATCATCGTACCTGGAGCTTCTTTTAAATCTTTCAAAGCGTTACTACGAACGGCAATTCAACACACGTTCCGCCCAGCATTCAGACGTCGTGAGCCAGTTTCAATCCCTCTTAAAGGATTATTACGAAAGAGGGATGCTTCGGGAATTGGGAACACCCTCCATGGAATACTTCGCCGAAAAAGTCCTTCTCTCGGCCAATTATTTGAGTGATTTGTTAAAGAAGGAAACAGGATACAGCGCCAAAGACCAGATCAATCATTTCATTATCGAGAAAGCAAAAACACTTCTGCTGAGCGAATCCGACTCTGTAAGTGGAATAGCCTACACTCTGGGATTCAATTATCCCCATTATTTCAGCCGGATGTTTAAGAGCAAAACAGGTATGACTCCGCAGGAGTACAGGCAAATGAATTAAAAACACCAAGAGCCCGCATGAAGCATTTCCGGATCTGGTGGCAAAAGCCAAGGGTTTACAGCGAGCAGGAACCCGAAAGAAGGGTGACCTTCCTGGAGCTGTTTTATGACCTTGTTTATGTAGTGATCATTGCAGAATTGTCCCATGCACTTGCGCTTGAGATCGGCATAAGCGGCGTACTGGAATTTTGTTTTCTCTTTTTTGTGGTGTGGTGGGCATGGTTAAACGGAGCGCTCTATCACGACCTGCATGGCAACAACGATATCAAAACACGCATAGTCACCTTCATGCAGATGATTGCTGTAGGTGCCATGGCTGTATTTGTACACCATGCCATTGGATCCGGCTTCATCGGTTTTACGATATCGTATATATTCTTTCAATTGATCATTACCTATTTGTGGTGGAGAACAGGGGTTCATGATCCGGACCACAGGCCATTATCCCTTCCATACACCCTCACCTACCTGGCAGCCACCGCGGTGCTAGTAAGTTCTTTGTTTGTTGAGGCACCGCTGCGATACTACCTATGGGGGCTGAATCTATTTATGACCCTTTCCCTGCCGCTTACCCTGCAGGCCCTTTCCTTGCGGAACACCAAAATGAGGATGCAGTTTGAAAGATCGGCTACGGTCAGCCCTTCGATGAATGAACGTTTTGGCTTGCTTACCATCATCGTGCTTGGTGAAGTGATCGTGGGAGTGATACAAGGAGTCTCCGGCCACCATCACCTTACCTGGGAGCTTGGCGTCAGTGCACTGTTAGGGATGCTGATCGCCATTGGTATATGGTGGCTGTATTTTGACCTTGTAGCTTCCCATATCCCCAAGAGGAATACACTTTCTGAATTCAGCTGGATCTACCTGCACCTGCCCCTGGTCGTAAGCATTGCTGCAGTGGGGGCAGCCATCCTGAATGTGGTAGAGCACAGCTCAGAGGGACTCCCTGAGAATGCCCGGTATTTATTGATAGGCGCTGTATTTGTGGCTATTGTTTCCATTTCACTTATATTGAGGACCATCCAGTCCCCGGATGAACATAAAGTGATTCACAGGGTGGCAGGCCGGGTAACGGTCATTTCTGCGCTTGCCATCCTTCCCCTTGCCTTTGTGAACATTTCCCTGATCCTGTTTCTGTCCCTTTTGATTTCCATCATGCTTGCCCCCATTTTTTTCGGTATAAGAATTTGGGTGAAGGGACAGATTTCATCCTCAGGTTGAATCCGAGAGTGTAAGGATTCGCATCAAATCAAATGATTTCCAAGTATCTTGAGTCTGTTCTTGTGATGTAATTTGTTGTATATTTGAGAAGTATGGATTTTCACAAACTATCTTCGGTATTTTCGTTTGAAAGGGAGCTGCTGGATAGAATCGAGCAACTGGAAGTGATTGAGATTGATCCGGGAGAAGTAATTTTAAAGGAACGTGAGTTCATCAAAGTAGTTCCCCTTGTACTTGAAGGATCCATAAAACTTCGAAAACTTGATCCAACTGGACGTGAGATCATATTTTACCACATTGAGCCGGGTGAAAGTTGTATTCTATCCATCACTTCATGCTTGCACGAAAAGGAAAGTCATGCAGAGGCTATCATCGAAAGAAGAACGCGAATGATTGTGGTGGAGGCCAGGGACGTACGGTCCTGGATGAACCAATTTCCTTCCTGGAGGAAATTTATAGTAAAACTGTATTACGAACGAATGTCAGAGTTGATGACACTTTTGGATCTGGTCATTTTCAAAAGTGTGGATGACCGGCTAATTCGTTACCTCAAAGACAAAGCTGTTGGCAATGAGATTGAGGTCACACATCAACAAATTGCCAGTGAACTTGGCACAGCCAGGGAAGTGATTTCCCGATTATTGAAGCAGATGGAAAGAGATGAGTATATTGCCCTTGAGAGGGGTAAGATCAAAATAATCAGGCCATTGTAACCAGGGTCACAATTATTTCCCAATCCCATATCCTATATTTGATCTAAATTAAAACTGTTTAGATATGAAAAAGAATATGGGAATCACAGACAAATGGATTCGTATAGTCGTTGGATTGGCAATCGGTGCTGCAGGCATCTATTTCAAATCGTGGTGGGGGTTGCTCGGATTAATTTTTCTTGTGACGGCCTTCATAAATTGGTGTCCTCTATATCTGCCATTTGGAATTTCAACGAGAAGAAGTAAAGCGCAATAATTTTGGGGGCAATATGGTCCTATAGAGAAGCTGGATTCTTGTCGGGGTTAGGGGACCATGTTGCCCTTTATAAATACAATCCACTATGAAAACAAAGGGACTTGCAATTCTATTGATGTCAGTGTTGATAAGCTCATGTTCAGAGGTTCTAATTGAGGATTATATAGCCGGAACCTGGGAATTAAAAACGTATCTGAGAAATGGAGTCGAAGAGACATCCAATATCAACATTTCAGATTACAAAGAAACCTACATCCTTTATGAAGTGTACTTGCGAAGTTATACAGATGGGAAACAACAATCCCTTGAGGAAACCGGGAAATTTGACATCAATCAGGATGACATGTCCATACATATTTCAGACGTAAGCAGCATTGCTGATTTTTCAAATCACCACAGCACACTCTCTACTTCAATCATTCATGTGGAAACCATAAATGAGACGGAATTTGTTTACAGTTTCGAGAATGGTGGTGACCGCCATGAATTCAGGTTTATAAAAAAATAATACCACTTAATAGATTGTAATGAACAGGCGAGATTTATTGAAGAGCATTGCAGCAGGGACCACCACCTTATTTGTTGTTCCATCCTTTTTTACCTCATGTGAGGATGAAGTTGTTGATCCGAATCAAAACAATGATCCCAACGCAAATGAGCTTACCATTGATCTGACACAAGCAAAATATGATGATCTTGGCTCGGAAGGTGGTTTCGTGGTCGTTGAATCCATCATCATTATCAATGCTGGTGAAGGATTTTTGGCCTTATCCAGTGCATGCACTCACAGCGGATGTACGGTGAGCTATAATCATGGTGCCGGAAATTTACCCTGTCCTTGCCATGGTTCTGTTTTTAGCACTTCTGGGGCAGTTTTAAACGGACCTGCAGCATCTCCTTTGAAAAAATATGATATTACCCAGGAGGGTGATATTCTAACCATTATCCTCTGATGCACATGCAATTCTTTCAAAGTACCCGTTCTTGAGAAACAGGACCTATTGAGATTGTAATTTACTGAATAGAAGAGACTATCCACTCATGATGAGTTGTTATAGTCTCTTTTTTTTGGCTTTTTGGCAGTTCCAGTCCAAGAATATTCAAAACACAAAGAATATGATGATTCTATCCGCCGTTCTGATCACCCTTGCACTGGTTTTTTATTCTTTGGGCATTTGGGCAAAAAGGATTGTACGCCGGTTGAAACCCTGGCATGTAGTTACCTTCTGGATTGGTTTCACATTTGATGTTGGTGGAACCCTTTTGATGCATAGAATGGCCGAAGGAAAATTTGACCTGTTGGATACCCACACATTAACCGGTCAACTTGCTTTGTGGCTCATGTTGGCTCATGCTATTTGGGCCACTGTAGTAATTCGAAAGAACCTGGAATCCATGAAAATCAGATTCCATCGCTTCAGTATCCTTGTCTGGCTAATCTGGCTCATCCCTTATCTGGGCGGTATGCTCCTGGCTATGGAGCATTGATCAGGCAAAACACATATATGAAAAGAGACCATGCCTTTTGGGCATGGTCTCTGAATTAGAATTTAATCAGCCTGCTATTACTGCTTTACCATACGGCTGATCTTAGATTGATGATTTACAGAATTGACTTCTATGAAATATACTCCAGTTTGGATCCCTTCCAGGTTAAGGATTATCAGGGATGACTGAAGGCCTTCCAGAGATTTGACTTTGGCTCCCGTTACGTTATACAGGTTTACCGAAACAATTTCCCTTTCCGATTCAATGTATATGTAATCCAGGGCGGGATTCGGATAAATTGATATAGGAAGCTCATCAGTTATGCTCCTTAGACTGGTTGTGTTAAAAATGTCTGTAAAATTGGTGTTGTGTACAAACTCCAGATCCAAATCCCCGCTGGCCGGACCAGTCTCAAGTCTCCAGGCATGATCAGTGGGCGGTACATCATAAACCCCGTTCCCGTTATGATCCGCATAGAAATCGACCGTGTAGGAATTGCCTACTTCCACCACATGTGATTCCACATCAAATTCAGCGCGCTCAATCGATCCTATGACTATGGTATCCAGGTAATCTCCTGAAGCGAGGTCACGGACATACAATGTAAGCATCTGTCCCAGATGGGGATTCATGCCAGAAAAGCGCACCCTGAGCCTGTGCTTCCACATCACATCGGTGAAATTGGTATTGTGCGCAAAATTCAGTGTATCGTCCCCTGCAGTGCTTACAAATTCAAGCCGCCATGCATGGTCAGTGGGAGGAGCATCGTAATAACCGTTACTGTTGTGATCGCTGAAAAAATCAAGACGATATGCCCGGTCAGACATGGTCTTTGTCAGTTCCACAGTAAAGGACTCCGAGACAGTCTCGCTCTCCCGGTCTATTACTTCCCCCGAAACTGCATCGATCAGGGCGAAATAGATCTCTTGTCCCACATGAGGATTCATCCCGCTTAAATTCAAGACAACCTTATGATCCCAGTCGATGTCCTGAAAATCTGTATTATGGACAAAATCCAGTACCTCGTTCTCCGAGACAGCATCCAGGTCGAACCTCCAGGCATGATCAACAGGAGGCTCATCATAATAACCATTCCCATTGTGGTCAGCAAAGAATTCCACCCGGTAATCATTCCCTGCAATTATCCCGGGTACTTTCACGGTAAATGATTCCTCTATCACCCGGCTCATCCTAAGGAGCTCTTCGCTGTTGTCCCGGTCTTCCACCAACAGCCAGAGTGTTTGCCCGACATGCGGATTCATACCGCTGAAATTGATCGTCAGCGTATCAGCCAAAGATTCCTCTACAACCACCTGACCTGTCATTCCCAATCCCACATGGGGATCGCACTGGTAATCATAGGTCCCGGCGATTGTGAATACATGACTGAAAGTCCAGGCCACTCCCGTTTCATTACCGAAGGATTCCGGATTTGACGGGTAGGTGGCCTGCGTTCCGTTGACATTGTGGAATCCTTCGGAATTATTCCAGATCACCGTGTCACCAACGGAAATGGAGAGCTGAGCAGGAGTAAATACATTGCTGGTGACGTCCACGATATGGGACGTCTGGGCTCTGATTGGCAGAATCCATAAGGCAAGCAACAAAAAGATTCCTGACCTCAGAACCCCTGTCGATAGGGTAAAATTTGTTTTCATATAAAGTTGTTTTTAAGAGTTAATGAAGATCCGCCCATCTTTTAGAACAAATCTAAATAATCTGCTTGCCAAACCTTTGTAACCTATATCACAAACCCAGCACACACCTTGTTAAAAAACTGTTAATAAGCATACTAGGATCAAGGTTATGTGACCTTGGTCACATTCAGATAACAGGCAGCAATTGTACTTTTATCCCTATGAATAAAATGCTTGTTGCACTGGGGATGCTCCTATGGATCACCGGGTGCTACTGGGATAATGTGGCGACTTTGATTCCCGAAGGGCAAAGCTGTGACACGCTAGACGTGTCATTTGCATCAGACGTAATTCCCATTTTAAGTAACAACTGTTACGGCTGCCATAGCAATGCGAATGCACCTGATTTTGGCAATGGTCTGAGTTTGGAGGATTATGCGGATGTGACAACAATGTCGGCTCGGATTATTGGTGCTATAAACCATGATAATGGTTTCGTCCCCATGCCACAGGGGAGTCAAAAATTGGACTCCTGTAAGATTGGAAAAATTGAAGCCTGGGTAAACCAGGGCAGCCTCAATAATTGAAACGCCTGTCCATGTATATTTTGTATCGTCAATTCATATTGTTCTCACTCATCCTATTATTTCAGCAGTTTCCTGTTTTGAATGGTCAGAATCTGGATTCACTTCTGATGGAACAGATGGAAGAATCAACTGAATTCACAACTGCCACCTTCAAGGCTACAAGGATTCTTAACGGGCACTCCATTGAAAGGACCAATGAAGGACAGCTTGATTTTAGGATTTCCCACCGTTTTGGAACGATAAACTCCGGGGCCTACGAGTTTTTTGGATTGGATCAAGCACACATTCACCTGAGTCTTGAATATGGAATAAGGGACTGGCTTATGGTCGGGATTGGAAGGGGAACCTTCGAAAAAACGGTGAATGGTTTCACCAAGTTCAGTATATTAAGACAATCCAAGGGTCTCAGGACTATGCCTGTATCATTATCCTATATGACGGGAATCTATGTAAATGGGCTTAAGTTGGATAATCCGGATAATACTATTGAATTCCATCACCGTTTATCCTTTGTGCACCAAATACAGATCGCCAGGAAGTTCACACCGGGATTCTCGTTCCAGATAACACCATCCTACTTGCATCAAAACCTTGTTGCAGGTGCATCAGATCCAAACGACCTGTTTGCATTGGGTGCGGGGTCCAGGCTAAAACTGAGTAAACGAATCTCTTTGAATGCAGAGTATTTCTATTTGTTCAAACCTGATAACGAAACCCTGACCACTGCCATATACAATCCCCTGGCACTGGGAATAGACATAGAAACCGGAGGGCATGTATTCCAGATCATACTCACCAATTCTGTGGGCATGGAGGAAAATGCATTCCTGGGCCATACAAGCGGAAGGTGGCTGGATGGCGATATTCATATCGGATTCAATATTTCCCGTGTGTTCCAGATTAAGAAATAAAATGCAAAACCATGGAATAATGAGTAAAATCAGCACAATATGCCTGTTTCTTCTATGTGTAACAGCAACGTCTGGCCTTCTTCATGCACAGGGCAAATACCTTGCAAATAAGGGCTTTATAGGTTTCTATTCACATACGGCTATCGAAGATATAACAGCAGATAATAACCAGGTTGCCAGTGTAGTTGATGCCGCAAGCGGTGAATTAGCCATTATCGTGACCATGACAAATTTTCAGTTCGAAAAGAAATTGATGCAGGAGCACTTCAACGAGAACTATGTGGAATCAGAGAAATACCCCAAGGCCACATTTAATGGTAAGATCGTGAACAATTCTGAGGTGGACTATTTAACAAGGGGTGAATATGCTGTTAAGGTTGAGGGCGATATGACGATTCATGGCATAACTAACAATGTATCCATGGAGGGAACTGTTGTCGTAACAGAAACAGGGGATATTGTTACCCGCACAAAATTCCTCCTGAATCCTGAGGACTATAACATCAAGATTCCCAGGGTGGTCCGTAAAAATATTGCGGAAAGGCTGGAAATATCCGTAGATATCTTGCATCAACCCATATAATTGGAATTATGAAATCATCATCAACAATCATCATAGTGATAAGCCTCGTAATTGGATTTGGTCTTATTTCATGCACCAAGGAAAACGATTCACCGCCTGAGCAGGTTCTGACCCAAATTGAGGAAATCTTGAAGTTAGGAACATGGAAGATTACCAGATTTGAAGATTCAGGCAAGGATGAGACCAACCATTTCAATGGTTATGATTTTATTTTTGGGAGTAATGGCACACTGACCGCTGAAAACGGATTGAATCGTATGGTGGGGAATTATAGCATCATTGATCAGAGCAGAAATGATAACCACCAGAATGATATTGATTTTGTTATTCATTTTGTCGGGGCAAATGATTTTGAAGAGCTGAATGAGGACTGGGACTTTGTATCTTACTCTCAAAGCTTAATTGAGTTAATACACGTTAGTGGAGGGAACGGGGGCACGGATTACCTGACCTTTGAGAGAAAATAGATACATGCTGAAAATAGCCAGAGGATCTTTGGTTATTATTGACAGGTGGAACCCCTTTCCATTGTTTTATTGCCATCGGATTACCGATGGATTCCTGTATACCATCAAATGAGTTTCTGAGGGTAACTTCTTATTTTGATAGAAAACGGCATTATTTACTGTCAAATTGTTGTATTTTCGCCCCCAATTCAACAAAATTCGGATGCAATTCACCGGAATAACTTAAATGATCTGTAGTGAGTGATTTTTGGAAACTGATCGATGAACGGAATATCAACCTGCCAGGGAATGTGTATGGACTACTGAAGGCGTGCAAAAGCTTTCGCTTTTACGGAACTACAAATGAGCTGGCCGAAGCGGCCACCATGGGACTGCAGAATAAGGAATACCAGGTAACCTATCAACTGCCGGGAGGGGATACATATACGGAAGCTGTAGTTCACAGGGTAAAAAACGGCATAGCTGTCAATTACCCGGAACCATACATGCGTCGCAGGGACCCGGGGACAATGGCCATTGCCGATGATGCACCCAGCGACAAGACCAGGTTCCGGGAAAAATACGGGTACGAATTCAGTGAGTTGCAGGAGAAGACATTTGAATGGTTAAGGGACCAGGACCTGGCAGTATTCATGTATTTTGCCGGAAGATTGGGCATTGGCTCCACCGGTATTGCCATTGCCCCGGCCAATGCCGCCTTCTTTGCCATGGGACTTTCCATGCTTCAGGAGATTATCTCCCCTGCTGAATTAAGGGAAGAGGCAGAAATACAATCCACAATCTTTGTTGCACCGGTATTCAGACATACCCATTTCGAAGGGAAACAGGTAGTTGTGCATAACCGCACGGACGATGTTCATGAGGTATATGCTTACAACCTGTATCCGGGGCCCAGTGCTAAAAAGGGGCTGTATGGGGTACTTTTGGATCAGGGGGAAAAGGAAGAATGGGTCACAGCCCATTGTTCAGCCGTCCAGTCAGTAAGTCCGTATGATAACCTGACTACGTTTATGCATGAAGGTGCCAGTGGGGGCGGAAAGAGCGAAATGCATCAACACATTGTCAGGGAGCCGGAAGGCAGGGTGTTGCTGGGTACCAACACCAAAACCGAAGAATCTCGATTCATCACCATACCCCGGTTCTGCTCACATTACCCGGTAGCAGATGACATGGCTTTCTGTCACCCATCCCTTCAGAGGGAGGATGGCAAATTACGCATCATTGATGCTGAGAATGCATGGTTTATCAGGGTGGACAGCGTGCTGCAATACGGTGATGATCCCTTCCTGGAGAAGATTACAATTAATCCCGGGAATCCCCTGATGTTTCTGAACATCCAATCCAGACCCAATGCCACCACCCTGATCTGGGAGCATGTGGAAGATGAGCCCGGAAAACGCTGCCCCAATCCGCGTGTGATCCTTCTGAGGAACATTGTGCCACAGGTAGTTGATAAAC
>CBDTYO010000073.1:0-12804 GCA_965364615.1 uncultured Bacteroidia bacterium | reverse complement strand
AGCAAGGGTAGGCGGTTGTAGCGGTGCGATATGAGTAGCTTGCCCTTTTTTTTGACATCTATTTACTAACCATATTACTACTTGCATCATGGAAGAACAAGTGAAAACGCCTTTCCTTAAACCAGCACTTATTTATGGTGCTATTCTTGGAGGTGCCGGAGTTTTATTTGGACTGATCCTTTATTTCCTGGACATGGGCCTGGAGCGCTGGGTGCAGTGGGCGAGCTTTGCTATCACCATTGCCGTGATGGTTTACTGCCTGGTGGCCTACCGCAATGAGTACCTGGGAGGTTACGCCTCCTATGGAAAGATCCTGAAAATGGCCATTGCCATCAGCATCATTTCTGCGGTTATCACGGCCATTTACCAGTATCTCCTTTTCGCTGTGCTCGATCCCGACATGATGGATAAGGTGAGACTGACGGTGGAGGAAAGGATCATGAACAATCCTCGCATCCCCGAAAGCTTTTACGACCAGGCCATGGAGCGGGCAGAGAAGAACCTGACCATTAAAAGGATGGTATTGAATGCACTGATCTTTGGCAGTGTAGCGAGTATCATCCTGGGACTGATTATCTCGGCCTTTGTCAAGAAAGAACCAAAGGCTGACATCCCGGCATAGGGATCATACACCCAAGCTTTCCTCAGCCCAATGGATGTATCTATCGTTATCCCCCTGTTGAATGAGGAGGAATCGCTTCCCGAATTGTGCGATTGGATCGATCGTGTAATGTCAAAACACAAAATGACTTATGAAGCGATCCTGGTGGATGATGGAAGCAGGGATGCATCCTGGGCACAGATTGAGGCGTTAAAGCTCAAGTATCCCCAGGTCAGGGGAATCAAGTTCCGGCGCAACTATGGAAAGTCGGCCGCCCTGCATACCGGATTTGGTGTGGCCGAGGGAGAAGTGGTATGTACCATGGATGCAGACCTGCAGGATAGTCCCGAGGAGATTCCGGAAATGCGCAGGATGATCCTGGAGGAGGGATTCGATGTGGTCAGCGGCTGGAAGAAGAAACGCTACGATCCCTTCCTGCGGAAACGTGTCCCCACCCGCTTATTCAACTGGGCAGCACGGTCGCTTTCGGGGATCAAACTGCATGATTTCAATTGTGGTTTAAAAGCCTACAGGCTGAATGTGGTCAAAAGCGTGGAGGTATACGGCGATATGCACCGTTACATCCCCGTGCTGGCCAAGAGCAATGGATTTACAAGGATCGGGGAAAAGGTCGTGCAGCACCAGGAACGGAAATACGGGGTGACCAAGTTTGGCATGGACCGTTTCATGAAGGGATTTCTGGATCTGGTGACAGTTTCCTTTCTTACCAGGTTTGGGAAAAAGCCCATGCACCTGTTTGGTGCCCTGGGGACCCTGATGTTCGTGGTGGGATTTGGCATGGCCCTCTACCTGGGCATCGATAAACTGGTGGCCCTGATCAAACACATTCCACAGCGTCTTATCGCCGACAGCGCCTTCTTTTACATCGGGCTGACCTCCATGATCCTGGGAACCCTTCTGTTTATCGGGGGCTTCCTGGGTGAACTGGTTTCCCGTTCAGCGGCGGAGCGAAACCATTACGAGGTTGAGAAAGAGATTTAACGTGGATTTTTCCTTCATCATCCCCGTATTCAACAGGCCTGCTGAGATCGATGAGCTGCTTCACAGCCTGACCCTCCAGACCCTCAAGGATTTTGAAGTGGTGGTGGTGGAGGATGGTTCGACCCTGAGCAGCGAAAGTGTGGTGGACAGGTACAGGGACCGCCTGGATCTTGCCTATTTCTCCAAACCCAACACAGGACCTGGTTTGAGCCGGAATTACGGATGCGAAAGGGCCAAGGGACAATATGTGATATTCCTGGATTCCGATTGCGTCCTTCCCCAAAGCTATTTCCAGACAGTGAAGGATGCCCTTCAGGCCCGTTATACCGATGCCTTTGGGGGGCCCGACCGGGCACATGCCGATTTTACCAATTTGCAAAAGGCCATCAATTTCTCCATGACCTCCTTCCTGACCACTGGGGGAATCAGGGGCGGGAATGAAAAGCTGGGCAAGTTTCATCCCCGCAGTTTCAATATGGGTTTTTCCAAAAAGGTATTTGAAGCCACGGGAGGGTTTTCGGGCATGCGTTTCGGAGAAGATGTGGACCTGAGCATACGGATACTGGATATGGGGTTTCAGACGCAGCTGATCAGAGAGGCCTATGTATATCACAAGCGGAGAACCAACCTGAGGCAGTTTTTCAAGCAGGTATATAATTCGGGGATTGCCAGGATCAACCTGGAAAAAAGGCATCCCGGGACCCTGAAGCTGGTGCATGCGTTCCCGGCACTCTTCACGCTGGGGGCGGCTGCAATCGCGCTGCTCTCCCTGATATTATCTCCCTGGTTTGCAGCGCCCTTTCTCTTTCATCTGGGAATCCTGTTTTTCGGTGCAACGCTGAGCACCCGAAGCCTGGGCATTGGACTCCTGGCTGTGGTGACCAGCTATATCCAGCTCTTTGCTTATGGACTCGGTTTTTTGCAGGCCTTTTGGAGACGGACGATCCTGGGCAGGAAGGAGTATTCGGCTTTCAGCCGGAACTTTTATCATTGACCCACTTTTTTTTCAATCCAGCTCAACATCAAAGGAAGGTCTTCAGGGGAAAACCACTGGTAAAGCTTATCCCTGCGGAACCAGGTGAGTTGCTTCCGGGCAAATTTCCGTGTATTTCGCTGGATCAGATCAACCGCTTCGTCCAGGGATAGTTCGCCATCCAGGTGTCTGAAAAGTTCACGGTAACCCACAGTTTTCATGGCAGTATAGGAACGTAGCGGCATTAATTGCTTTGCCTCGTCCAGCAATCCCGCCTCCATCATCTGCAGAACCCGCTGGTTGATTTTTTCATACAGGAGCTCCCGCTCCATATCCAGGGCCAGCCTGAGGATCTGAAAGGGGCGCTTCTTTTTTGCAGAAGAAAGAAAGCTGGAATAAGGCTTTCCGGTCTGCATGGACACTTCCAGGGCTTTCAGCACCCGCATGTGATTCCTGAGGTCCACCTGGCCGTAGGAAACAGGATCGAGCTTTTTCAGTTCCAGGGTCAGGGCTGCAAGTCCTTCATTCTCGAACCTCTGCAACAGTTGACTGCGCAGTCCCGGATCAATGGTGGGCAGATCGTCGATCCCAAAACAGACTGCATCGATATACAGCCCGGATCCACCCACCATCAAAATCAGGTCGTGCTGGTCAAACAGGCGTTCCAGTTTTTCCAGGACCTGCATTTCATACATGCTTGCATTGTAAGTATGCCTGACCGAGATCTCCTGGATGAAATGGTGCCTGACCATGGCCAGTTCTCCGGGAGACGGCACAGCCGTACCGATGGTGCATTCGCGGTAGATTTGCCTGGAATCGGCCGAGATGATCTCCGTATTGAAATGGCGGGCAAGGGTGATTCCACAGTGTGTCTTTCCAACTGCGGTGGGACCGGCCAGCACAAGCAATGTTTTTTTCATGCTAATAGTCCTCCGGCATTCCGTCATCCAGCATATCCGGATCAAGATCGTCCAGGTTCAGGTCTCCCTGGTCCCCATCCCCGTCCTGATCCATCGGCATGTCTTCCTCATCACTTAATAACCGGTCCAGCGCCAGCTGCGGAGGAGCCTCTCCTCTGGAATGAGCTATAAAAGGTGTATCCCTGGAAGAGGTCTCATCCGAGGATTCGATGAGTTCAATGAAAAAAGCACGGTTTGAAAAGAAATCAAACACATAGATCATTCGCTGATTCAATTCATGCAGGTGTTCTCCCAGGGTGGTCTGGTCCATGGTGGATGTGCTCAGTCCGGGATCGGGCATCATATCGATCAGGGTGATCTCCTGTTGTTTTTCCCATTGCTGGTTGGTAATGAAAAAGGAAGCAAGCTGTGAGGGATCGTATCCCAGGTCCTTTTGGAGGATTTCATGAAAATCCAGGAAGGTATCTGAAGTATCGGCCACCAAATCGCGGAAGAAATCGGGATTTTCATCGCTGATAATTCTGAAAAGGTAAATCATCTCACGCTTTCCTTTAAGAATTCGAGGGTGTCTATACCGTCGGCATAGTCCCATGGCATGGGCTCCTGGGTTTTCCCAGGGGCGATGGCACCTGGCAAGCCTTCCTGGATGGAAACCATGCACTGGATTTCCTCTTTGTGCAACTCCAGTTGCTCTACTACCTGGCCAATTTCCGAATATCTTTCATAATAAACAACTCCCACCGGACTGGCAATGGCCGGATCCTCCTTGAGGAGCAAGACCCCATTATCGAGTATGGGATCCTGGTTCATCAGGTAGAGGGTGCGGTAATAATTTACATTGTTGCCGTACTTGTGGTGCTGGGACAGATGGGAAAAGCGGTCCAGTACCCCCAACAGGATTTTCAGATCATAGGAAGCAGGAACGAAGATCTTGGTCACATTCCGGCAGCCCATGCCAAAATAAGCAAAGATGTCCCTGCCCAGCCCATACAACTGGTCCTCGCTTTCCTCTCCGGTCAATACCGCGACACCATTGCGGTTTTTACGGATGATGTGGGGTATATGCCGGAAATAGTATTCAAAGTAGCGGGCGCTGTTGTTGCTGCCTGTGGCTATGACTGCATCCATGTCAGACAAAGTCCCGTCTGTGAAGTTGATCTTTGATCCCAGTTCCGGATCAATGTCCGACAATAGCTCAGCCAATTTCTTGATCAGGCGCTCATCTTTGGAGGACGCTTTCACCTGTGCCCTGTGACCACTTGCCAGCACACACAAAAGATCGTGAAAACCCACCAGGGGAATGTTCCCTGCCATCACCAGGCCGACTGTAAGCATCTTCCGGGCCGGGATTGGGGTCAGTTGGTAAGGTTTGAGCCAGTGGGTGAGCACTTCCGGTTTCAGCATCAGGGATATGCCCTTAAGTGCCGTAAGCACGGCCTCCCTGGTAAACCAAGGATTGTATATGTGTTCGCTCTCGATCATGGCCTGGAAGGTCTCTTTGTGCCTTTGGTTCAGATCTGCGAGCTGAGGGATCTCACCGTTGCCCTGCTCCCCGGGGAATTGTCCGAGAAAATTGCCCAGACGGACAAATGCTGCAATGAAGGAGCTTTCGCTTTGCAAGGGATTACAGGTTTTCCTTCCTGATAAGATTCAGTGCGGACCCTGCCCTGAACCAGAGTATCTGGTTGTGAGTGAGGGTATGATTTGCCAGGAACCTGTCGGTGCTGCCATCGGCATGGCGAAGCCTGATTTCCACCGGCTTTCCGGGTTCCAGTTCCCGTAAGCCGACCACGTCGATGAGATCATCTTCCCGGATCAGGTCATAGTCCTCCTTGTTTTCGAAAGTGAGACCCAGCATGCCCTGCTTTTTCAGGTTGGTTTCATGGATCCTGGCGAAAGACTTCACCAGAACGACCCTTACTCCCAGGTGCCTGGGCTCCATGGCCGCATGTTCCCTGGAGGATCCTTCCCCATAATTTTCGTCACCCACCACCATGTTGCCGATCCCTGCTGCCTTGTAAGCGCGGGCTGTGGCCGGCACCGGTTCATACCCACCGCTCAACTGATTCAGCACGGAATTGGTTTTCTCATTGAAGGCATTGACCGCGCCGATGAGCATGTTGTCGGAAATGTTGTCGAGGTGTCCCCGGAAACGCAACCAGGGTCCAGCCATGCTGATGTGGTCGGTGGTGCACTTGCCCTGGGCCTTGATCAGGAGCCTTAAACCCAGCATGTCCTCCCCGTCCCACGGGGCAAAGGGAGTCAACAATTGCAGGCGCTTGGACGATGGATCAACCTTGATCTCCACGCTGCCGGAATCTTCAGCGGGTGCCTGGTAACCATTGTCCTTCACATCGAAACCCTTGTCCGGAAACTCCAGTCCGCGGGGTTCTTCCAGCCTGACCTCTTCTCCCTTTTCATTCACCAGGACATCGGTGAGCGGGTTGAAGGTCAGATTTCCTGCGATGGCCATGGCTGTCACGATCTCGGGAGAAGCCACAAAAGAGTGGGTGTTGGGATTCCCGTCGTTTCGTTTGGCGAAATTGCGGTTGAAGGAGGTGATAATGGAATTTTTTTCCTGTTTGTCTGCTCCATGCCTGGCCCATTGCCCGATACAGGGTCCGCAGGCATTGGCCAGCACCACTCCTCCGATATCTTCAAAAGTCTGGATAAGTCCATCCCTTTCGATGGTGTAACGAACCATCTCTGATCCGGGTGTGATGGTAAATTCGGATGCCACTTTCAGGTTCTTTTCTCTGGCCTGCCTGGCTACGGAAGCGGCCCGTGTGATGTCCTCGTAAGAGGAGTTGGTACAGGATCCGATCAGTCCCACTTCCAGTTTTTCAGGATATCCCTGCTCCTTCACCGCCTGTGCAAATGTAGAGAGGGGCCAGGCCTTGTCAGGACTGAAAGGTCCGTTGATATGGGGTTCCAGGGAAGACAGATCAATTTCGATGACTTCATCAAAGTAAGACTCCGGATCGGCATATACTTCCGCGTCGCCCGTAAGGTGCTCTGCAACGAGGTCGGCTTCTTGCGCCACATCGGTCCGGCCGGTGCCTGCCAGGTATTCTCTCATCTTGGCATCGTATCCAAACACGGAGGTAGTGGCCCCAATTTCCGCCCCCATATTGCATATGGTGCCTTTTCCCGTGCAGGAAATGGAAGAAGCCCCCTCGCCGAAGTACTCCAGGATTTTTCCGGTTCCCCCCTTCACGGTGAGAATCCCGGCCACCTTCAAGATCACATCCTTGGCCGAGGTCCACCCGTTCAGTCTCCCTGTCAGTTTCACTCCCACCAGCTTGGGGAACTTAAGTTCCCAGGGCATTCCGGCCATCACATCCACGGCATCGGCGCCGCCTACCCCGATGGCTATCATGCCCAGTCCGCCGGCATTGACCGTGTGCGAGTCGGTCCCGATCATCATCCCCCCGGGGAATGCATAATTCTCCAGGACCACCTGGTGAATAATACCGGCTCCGGGCTTCCAGAATCCGATCCCGTATTTGTTGGATACGCTCCCCAGAAAATCATAGACCTCCTGGTTGCTGTGCATGGCGGTTTTCAGGTCTTCTACAGCGCCGGATTTGGCCTGGATCAGGTGGTCGCAATGGACCGTGGAGGGCACAGCCACCCTGGGTTTCCCCGCCTGCATAAACTGCAGGAGGGCCATCTGGGCCGTGGCATCCTGCATGGCCACCCGGTCTGGGGAGAAATCCACATAATCGACACCCCGCTGGAAGGATTGCAGGGTGCCTTCATCAAAGAGGTGGGCATACAATATTTTTTCTGTCAGGGTCAGGGGCCTTTGAAGCAGCTTTCTGGCCTTGAGGATCCTACCGGGAAATTCCTGGTAGGTCTTTTTAATCATGTCGAAATCGAAAGTCATGGGTGGGATTTTGAATTACATGCAAATATATTGGAAAATGATCTGTATGCCTGACGTATTAGCCCATAGATTGTTCAGATTTTTATACTTTTATTGCTCAGGAGGAGATATCGCCCATGAGAACAGCCATGTTTTTCGAAAATGTGAGGATCGCATTAAAATCCATCAGGACCAACTTGCTAAGGACCATTCTTACTATTTTCATCATAGCCTTTGGCATCATGGCCCTGGTGGGCATCCTGACAGCCATTGATTCCATCAAGTACAGCCTGACCGAGTCTTTCAGCATGATGGGAGCCAATACCTTCACCATCGAATCGAGGAGCATGCGGGTTCAGATCGGGAACCAATCCTACCGAAGGAGGAACCATGAATTCATCTCTCACAAGCAGGCACAGGAGTTTAAAGAGATGTATGAACTGCCGGCCAAAGTATCCATCTGGACCCAGGCTTCGGGCACTGCAGTAGTGAAATACAAGTCTTACAAATCCAATCCCAACACCACTGTGATTGGCGTGGACGAAGATTACATCTTTACTGCCGGATATGAGATAGATAAGGGCAGGAACTTTTCGTCGACCGAAATAGAGAGCAATGCCAATCTGGTATTGATTGGAGCCGATGTGGCCAGGCTGGCCTTTGAAAAAAACCAGGACCCGCTGAACCGCTTCATCTCTGTGGGAAGCGGCAGGTACAGGGTCATTGGTGTCCTCAAGTCCAGGGGACAGTCCAGTGGTTTTGGGACAGACCGGACCTGTCTGATACCTTATACCAACGTACGTCAGTACTTTTCCAGGCCCCAGATGCGATATTCCATCAGCGTGATGCCCGATAGCCCTCAAATGCTGGATGTGTGTGTTTCTGAGGCGGAAGGGATATTCAGGCGGGTGAGGAACCTGGATGCCCGGGACGAGACCGATTTCAATATCACCCAAAGCGACCAGCTGGCCCAAATGCTTATCGAGAATCTGAAGTTTGTTACCCTGGCAGCCACCCTCATTGGTCTGATCACCCTCATGGGGGCAGTGATCGGCTTGATGAATATCATGCTGGTTTCGGTCACGGAACGCACCAAGGAAATTGGCACCCGCAAAGCAATGGGGGCTAAATCGGTGATGATCAAACGGCAGTTTTTGTATGAGGCCATTGTGATCGGACAGCTGGGTGCCGTTGTTGGTATCTTGTTAGGAATTTTGATTGGAAATGGTGTATCTTTAGCCATCGGGTCCAGTTTTATTATTCCTTGGAAGTGGATCCTGCTGGGAATTGGCTTGTGTTTCGGCGTGGGAATCATTTCGGGTTATTTCCCCGCAGTGAAAGCATCCCGGCTCGATCCGATCCAGGCCCTGCGATATGAATAAAAAGACAGGTTTGTATATATGGAAGACCTCTTCTTAAAAAAGACATTCAACTCGCCCGAAGTAGAGTTTATTGCCGAATCCGGAGAACTCTCCCTGGAGGGAAGGTCCATACCTGAAGATCCGGGTGAGTTTTTTGAGCGTTTGATCGACTGGATCAATGAGTATTTCCTCAATCCTGTTGAAAAGACTGTGATGAGCATCAAGCTCGAATACATCAACTCCGGGTCCTCCAAATACATGCTGGAACTGCTGAGGATCATGAAGATCAATCATGATTCCGGAAAGGATGTACAGATCAAATGGTACTTTGAAGAAGGCGATGAATCCATCGAAGAACTGGGTATGCATTATGAGCAAACCATTCAGATACCTTTTGAACATATAGAATACTATTAGCCATCGTTCCTGACAAGGCAGGATTGCACCCCGGGAGACCGGGGTATTTTTTTCTACAAAAAAAGGGGCCCGCAAGGGCCCCCTGTAAACTACAAGATAGAAGGATGTCCTAAGCGTGATCTACGCTGTTCATATGGAGCAACAGCTCAACCACCTTGGCAGAGTAGCCCATTTCGTTGTCATACCAGCTAATCACCTTCACAAAGTTGTCGTTCAGGCCAATCCCGGCACCTGCATCGAATACCGAGGTGCAAAGTTCGCCCATGAAGTCGTTGCTTACCACGGCTTCCTCTGTATACCCAAGTACCCCTTTCAGTTCCCCTTCGCTGGCCTCTTTCATGGCAGCGCATACCGCTTCGTAGGAGGCACCTTTGTCCAATCGAGCGGTCAGATCCACCACGGAAACATTGGGAGTGGGGACCCTGAAAGCCATGCCGGTCAGTTTGCCATTGAGTTCGGGAATTACCTTGCCCACAGCCTTGGCAGCTCCGGTGGAGGAAGGAATGATGTTCTGTCCTGCTCCGCGTCCGCCTCTCCAGTCTTTCATGGAAGGTCCGTCCACTGTTTTCTGGGTCGCAGTGGTGGCATGCACGGTGGTCATAAGGCCTTCAACGATTCCAAACTTATCGTTCAGCACCTTGGCCAAGGGAGCCAGGCAGTTGGTGGTGCAGGAAGCGTTCGATACAAAGTTCATGTCGCTGGTATATTTCTTATGGTTCACACCCATCACAAACATGGGAGTGTCATCCTTGGAAGGAGCTGACATGATGACTTTCTTGGCTCCGGCGTCGATGTGACCCTGGGCCTTTTCCTTGGTAAGGAAGAGTCCGGTGGATTCCACCACATACTCGGCACCCACTGCATCCCATTTCAGGTCTGCGGGATTCCTTTCGGCAGTGACCCTGATGGATTGTCCATTGACCACCAGGTTTCCGTCTTTTACATCTACGGTTCCCTTGAATCGTCCATGCGTGGAATCATATTTCAGCATGTATGCGATATAATCCACGTCGATCAGGTCGTTAATCCCCACAACTTCCACATTGGGCATATCAGCAGCCACCCTGAAGACCAGTCTTCCGATCCGGCCGAATCCATTAATACCAACTTTTATTTTTCCCATGATTTTAATAATTAAATGATTGCGTTAAACAGTGTTTCTTAGATAACAGGAGTGCGAATTTACCAAAATAAATCCTTTCGGCAAAACACTCAGGGGGGCAAAAAAAGCAATAATACAGAATTAATAGATGGGGTATGGAAGGGTTTCTCTCTGTGCTCTTCGTTCTGCCCTTTTTTCCCTCCCACTCCTGGAACGGGATGCTTCGCTGATGTCAATGATCCGGCCAAAGCGATAACCTACTATCAGATTGAAAAAGAGGTAGTTTTGTTGATCGGTGGCCATGATATTGATGTCCCTCGGGTAAGCGGTCAGGCTCACTGCGGCTTCCAGGGCATGGACGATGGCATCCTTCTGGCTGTATTCAAAACTAAAACCTGCTTTGGCCGTCAAGCCGGGCACCAGTTTGATCTCATCGAAACCCTTGAAGAAAGGACCTCTTCCTCCAATGGTTTCCTGGTGGATGGCTGGGGTGTATTTC
Organism: uncultured Bacteroidia bacterium; assembly: GCA_965364615.1. Classification (GTDB taxonomy): domain Bacteria; phylum Bacteroidota; class Bacteroidia; order Bacteroidales. Next base: position 2,061 of record CBDTYO010000073.1, on the reverse strand, counting down.
AGGTATTCCTCATCCAAAATTTCACCCACAGGGGATATGGTTAGCACCTTATAATAGATGGGCTTCAGGAATCCCAGGGAAACTCCGCCGGCATAGAACATCCTCACAGAGATCCCTGTTCTGTCTATCTTGCGGTAGAGCTCTGTCTGCCAGCCGGCCGTCCCTTTCAGTTCCCAGAATAGATTCTGCTTGCCCAGGACATAACGGATGGTGCTGAAATTGAGGGGCCGGACAGTTTTATACTCTTTGGGATGTTTCACATAGGCGAAGTCGGCATCCAGAATGAACTGATTCCTGGCATTCCTCCAGTATCCATGCCTGTAGTTGGCTCCGAAGCCATTGGAATTGAGAAATACAGCGAAACTGCTTTCGTCCCGAAGCATCACCCTCATCTGATCGTCGATTTCACCCTGGGCTTTCAGGGCTCCTGCAACAAGCAGGGCAAACAGTATGGTCAGACTTGCTTTTCTCATGTCCTTTGCAACCACAAACACCATGCAAATTAACGAAATAATGGAGGCTTTTGTTGACTTGAAGGCAAAAAAAAAGATCTACCCAAGGTAAATCTTCATATAATCAAGGACCGGTGATGCTGGAGCAATCCTAGGTGGTCGGTTCAGTCTGTTCGGTATCAGCTTGGCTGTAAGCCGGGCAAACATTCTTATTGCAAGAACTCATCAGAATACCCACTGCAAACACAACTGCTAAAATGATCACTGCTCTTTTCATGGCAAACCGGTTTAAATCCTAATGGTGTTACAAATATAGAACTTATCTTTCTACAAAAAAATTGCACACCTTACCACTTAAACAGCCTTGGAGGGCAAAAGGTTACATGAAATCCCGGTTTTTAAGGATGAACCATAAACCCCTGTTTCTTCAAAGTGTCCAGTAAGGCCTTGGAAAACAGAATATTATCCTCTTTTTTGTATCGAACGTCTGTAAATACCTGGGCGAGGGTCTCTTTGTTGTTTTCTTTGATAAACTCTTGATAAGTTGCCATCAATTCCTTTTCGCGATAATGGCTGTGAATATCTGAATCTGAGTAGTTGTGATATTTCTCCCTATGGACCACTGCCTCCAGCGGAAGCCTGTCGGTCAGCTCCGGCCTTTCATCGGGATAGCCAACGGTCACTGTGGTTACCGGGACCACTCCTCTGGGAAGATCGAGCACTTCAATGATCTTCCCGGCCATGTAGGTGGTGGTGCCCAGGTAACAGATCCCCAGTCCTGCATCTTCAGCCGCCACACATACATTCTGAGCCACCAGCAAGGCATCGATGGCCGCGGTGAAGAAGGAGAGAAAATTGTCATAACCGGGTTCTGCCTTGTTCAGGCGGCACCAGTGGTTGAAGCGGTTAAAATCCGCACAGAAGGTGAGCACCACGGGGGCCTCCCTGATCATGCTTTGGTTAAAGTGGCAGGGAGACAGTTCATTTTTAAGCTCCTCATCGGTGGTCACGATGATGGAATATACCTGCATATTGCCCGTGGTGGAAGCCCTGGTTCCGGCCTCCAGGATGTAATCGAGGATGGGAGTGGGGATGGGATCGGGGGTATATTTCCGTATGGACCTGTGATTTAGCAAGGTGTCTGTCATGAAGCATAAATTTTGAACAAAAATAGTGATAATATGCCGGGATGAATGATTATTTTCATCCATTCGTAGTCAAACCTTAATCCCGACATCATGAAACAAATTTCCAGCGCAGGGTCTTTCCTGTTGACCATCCTCATTTCCCTGGCCATCCTATTCAGTCCGCTTGAAATAAGTGCCCAGAAGAAAAAACAGCAAGAAGATGAAAACATGGAAGGAATCGATTCCAAGCTTCTTTCCGGCCTGAAATGGAGAAGCATCGGTCCGGCCCTCACCTCGGGCAGGGTGGCCGACTTCGCGGTGAATCCTGCCAATCACAGCGAGTGGTATGTGGCCATTGCTTCGGGCAATGTTTGGACCAAAATGAAGGATTTGGGGGGCGTCGATGTAATCATTACGGCACCCCAAAAGGGATGGACCAGTCCGGCATCGGTAGGCATTGCGCTAATGTCGGCAAGGGCCAA
>CBDTYO010000072.1:0-12854 GCA_965364615.1 uncultured Bacteroidia bacterium | reverse complement strand
CAATAAGACTCGTGTTTTCATGGTTCAAGTTCTGTTTTATAAAAGTACCATGGGCCTTTTTAATGCCACTGGAGATGGCGTTAAGTTTGGTTAAGATCAGGTGAAGAACCATCCATATTGAATTTATATCCCACACCCCGTATTCCTTTTATCCAGTGCGATTGGTCCGGATCATCCTCTATCTTTTTACGCAGATTGGCAATGTGTGTATCTACAGTCCTTGAGGTAACATAAACCTCCTCGCCCCAGATGCTGTCAAGAATATCATCGCGTCTGAGAACATTTCCGGCATGCGACATCAGCATTTTCACGAGTTCAAACTCGATCGTGGTAAGCTGAATGGCTTTGCCATTTTTGGTGAATTCGAATTTCGAAGAATCCAGCTTGAAGGGGCCAAGCTGTATGCATGCGGCTTCGGCCTGCTGATCCCTGATCTCCGACCGGCGCAACAGGGCCTTAACACGCGCATGAAGCTCGAAGGTGCTGAATGGTTTTGTGATGTAATCATCTGCACCGAGCTCAAGTCCCAGCACCTTATCGAATTCCTGGCTCCTGGCTGTCAGCATGATGATCGGGGTTCCAATATTGCACCGACGTAATTCCTTGCATATATCCAGACCACCCATTTCGGGCAGCATCAGATCCAGTATGATAATATCCAGGTCCAGATCCATTGCTTTTTCAAGCCCTTCCGGACCTGTGTCGGCGGTCTCCACCTTGTATCCTTCAAACGTAAAGTCATCCTCAAGAGCCATCCGGATGTTCCGGTCATCTTCGATGATCAGGATCCTTTTCATTGGTAGTACCATAATTAAACGTATAATGTATCATGATCTTCATTGACTAGTTCCCGGCAACCGGCAACCTCACTGTGAACGTGCTTCCTTCACCCGGCATGCTGTCAAGGGTCAGGGATCCACCGTGGTCCTCAACAATCTTCTTTACAATGGTCAATCCGATCCCACTTCCCCTGATGCCGGCTCGCTTTGGTTCACTTGAGCGATAGAAGCGCTCAAAAATCTTCTCTTGTTCTTCTGTGGAGATACCTATGCCGTAATCTTTTACAGAAAGTACCATTTCATGGCCTTTGAAAAATAGCTGTATATCAATTCTTTTGGATGTTCCTGAAAATTTTATGGCATTGTCAACCAGGTTATACAAGATCTGGAGAATGGCATTCCTGTCAGCCCGGATGAGATTTGCCTTATCTGGGCTGCTATAGCTGATTTTAAAACCTGTTTCCCGGATCAATTCCCGGATAGACCTCAGAAATTCGCGGATGAGTTTATCCGGATCGAGGTCCATAAATTCATATTTCTTGCGATCCTCTTCCATCCTGGAAAAATCAAGGATATTATCTATCAGATGGCTCAGGTGCTGACTTTCCTCGAGCATGGCCGCATAATATTCTGCTTTACGCTCTTCATTTTCAACCCGGTTATGATGAAGCATTTCAGTCATCATTCGGATGGAGGTAAGCGGACTTTTCAGTTCGTGGGACACGTTGGAGATGAATTCTGATTTTAATCTGTTCAGCCTGAGTTCCACATTGAGGGTATAGAGGATAAATACAAAACCCATTAGCATGAGCAGCAAAATCAAGATAAGCGCAAGCAGATAAATGCCGCTTCCAGCCTTCATCAATGTGGTTACAAATCCGGGCCTGTTTTCACTCAGCAGCAGTTTCCATGCCGGGAGATTGTCGGGAAAGGGGAAAGAAAGATACCCCAATTCTTCAGTGGTGACCCTTGAAAAAACCGTTTCTCCGCTATAATTTTCGATTTTCGCATTCATGGAAGAATCCGGATCGATTTCCCTGAGAATCCTTTCCCACATGGAATTCATATAATCCCGAAAATCCATCACCAAGCCCATTTGCATACCATCCTTGCTTTCAATGGTGAAATACATGGCTTGGAGTTCGCTTGAATTTACCGGAATTCCGAAGGTCACATGCTTGCTGCTTCTATATGGATAGTGACCTCCCGAGGTTATCAGATCAGGCTTGCCGAGAAACCTGATCAAGTAATCCGTCCTGGCTTTCCAAACTTCCAGCTTTCTTATGAGGGAGTCAATGCGGTCATCCTGTTCCATTAATATCTCCTTGAATGACTCAAAAAACATATGAAACTGATGTTCATCGTATTCACAGTCAGGATGCAACAACAGTTCCAAAGATCTCTGCATATGGATCCTCATCTCATTCTCCTCTCCCAATGCCCTGTTGATCTTCATTATTTCCAGGCCTGCCATAGGAGCAAGAGGTATTTGTCCGTTCAAAAGACAGCCCCTGTAATCCTTCTGAATCTTATCATATAAAGCCTTTGCCTCTTCAGGCTGGTTCAATTTATTATAGATCCGGGCTGAGGCCACCAGTGCTTCCTTTGTGCCCTCCGATCCGCTTGTATTCAGGATCTCCTGGTATAAGCTGAGAGCATCTGGGTACCGCTTTTCCGCAAACTCCAGCCGCTGACCTTCCCTTAAGAACAAAGGGGGTTTTAGATGTGCAGGTTCGCCAATAAGCAATTCTGCAGGAATGTACAGCAATTGATGACTGATAAGCTGTATTCCATCTGTCGAGTCCTTGATGAACAGGACAAGTATTGAGGGATCATTTGTTTTGATCCCCGAAATAATCGAATCAGAGCTTTGTTCATCTACAAACCTTCCCAGGTCAAAGTCTACCTCAGAGAAAAAAGTCTGGCTGTCGACTTCCAGCTGCTTGAGACTAGCTTTTTCGCGAATGGCCTGGTCGTTCCGGATACCCCGGAAGGCCATGTATCCCAGGATAATTCCGGGCAGTACCACGCCCAGGAAATAGTAGAGTATGATCCTTTTTCTGCGAGCTCCAGGTTTTTCGGGATTCATGACTCTCTGCGTGTAACGATGATCAAATTTATGGAATAACAGCCAGTTACACGTTAAGAATTGGAAGAAGTATGTCAAGAATTGGACAAGGGTGGAGAAAAAGATGAAAACCAGTAATCAGGGAATTTTGACAAAATTTTACAGAAGCTTTACACTTCTGTGACAAAAAAGATAATTAACTAATCTAATTTTGAATAAGCTGGAACCGCTTTACTGACCTCTCCCTCAATTTTGGAATCATTTTATTTACCCTTAAATCTTTGCCATGAAAAGTATTGTACATCCATTATTTCTGATCTTCTGGTGTTTTCTTTTTTTGTGGACCGGTTGTAACAAAGATGCCCCTGAACTTTCAGTTGTTCAGCACCAATTGACCTTCAATTCCACCTGTGTCGGAGGAATCTGTCAAAAATCTGTTGACATCGAGAATATGGGTTCAAGCGACCTGGTCATCAGTGCCATTTCCTTTGAAGGCACCCACAAAAACGATTTCAGTTATACATTGACTCGCCAAACGCTGGCAGTGGGCGAAAAAGGCAGCATTACAGTTAAGTTCTCACCCCTTGGAATTGGGGAAAGAAGTGCCCAAATGGTCATCAGCAGCAACGACAAAGACAATCCCGAATTCAGCATTTCCGTCCTTGGCCCGGGCCTACCGTCATCGGGTTCATGGAAAGGGAATAACATTCAGTTCAACATTTCCGAAGACGGTCAAAGTCTTACCGAAACTGGCTCTGTCATCGCTGAAGGAGCATCTCTCATTGTATCAGCTTCAGGGTATGCCTGTGGGGGATATACTACATTGACGTGCTATTATTATTCAGATATCGCCATTGAGAACAACGCTTTCAATTATTCAGATTCTGAAGATGAAATCCATGGCACCTTTTTCGAAAATAATACCTGTGAGGTGACTGGATCCATGGGATATACTTCGTATTTCACGTCCTGTTCCTTTACTTTAAATTTAGGCACGCTGGTGGCTGAACCTGCCGGAATGAAATCTGCAGGACTGGAAGACAGAGCCACAGGAAGAATTGAGTATTACCAAGACGGGAGGATAAAAAGCGTCATGACTCTTGTGAACGATCCACAGGATCCCTGATTGGATGAGGCTTATCCAAATAAACGGTAAGCGGCCTTTCTCAATGATCAGACCATAAAGACTTCTCAGCAGAAAGTAAAAGGGTGCCCCTTTTGAGGCACCCTCTCTCCTTTTTTCGCTCCCCAGGTAGGACTTGAACCTACGACCTACGGATTAACAGTCCGCCGCTCTAACCAACTGAGCTACTGAGGAATTTTACAGTCTTAAAGCACTGTGCCCAAATGAGCGACGCAAAAATAGTAGCTTTTCATCAATAAAACAACCAATAATCAAAAAACCTTGGCACAGAACCCACGTATGAGTAGGCATAAATTCATTAGATTTGTTTTCGAATAAAATCTTTGATTCATGGCAAAAGTACTTGGTATGGGTAATGCGCTGGTGGATATCATCACTCAGATCCAGAACGATGACATCCTTCATGGTTTTGGACTTCCCAAAGGAAGCATGACCCTGGTGGATCTGGATACCTCCAACTTCATCCATGCCGAAACAACCGGGATGGCAAAATCACGGGCTTCAGGAGGATCTGCCGCCAACACCATTCATGGGCTGGCCCACCTGGGGGTAAAAACCGGATTTGTAGGATCCATTGGAAACGACGACATGGGAAAGTTCTTTAAGAAGGACCTGAATGTCAATAATATCACTCCTGTCCTGTTTCCCTCCATGAATGAGACCGGAAAGGCCATTGCATTGATCTCAAAAGATTCAGAAAGGACCTTCGCCACTTATCTGGGCGCGGCTGTGGATCTGAGATCAGAAGACATCAGCCACGATGTCTTTGAAGGCTACGATTATTTTTATGTGGAGGGTTACCTGGTCCAGGACCCCACCATGTTTGAGAAAGCGCTGCGGCTGGCTTCCCAGGCCGGACTGAAAATCTGCCTCGACATGGCCAGTTTCAACATCGTGGCCGAATATGCCGATTTCTTCAAAGGCGTCATCAAGAAGTATGTGGATATCCTGTTCGCCAATGAAGAAGAGATCAAGGCATTTACCGGGAAATCGCCCGAGGAAGGAGCCTTGGAAGCAAAAGAGTTGTGTGATCTGGTGGTGATCAAGCTGGGGGCAGAAGGTTCTTTTTGCGTCTCTGAACAGGGGATGATCCGGATAGGCGTCAGACCCTCAAAACCCATAGATACCACTGGCGCCGGAGATCTTTTTGCTGCTGGTTTCATTTATGGACACTTGAAGGGCCTGAATCCTGAAATTTGTGGGAAAATGGGCTCCATCCTTGCAGGCCGGGTCATCGAAGTGATCGGGGCAAAAATGGACGAATCGCAGTGGGAACTCCTGCGCAGGGAGATACATTCCATGGAGGCTTAAACCGGAGTTTTGAACCGGATCAGATAACCTCCGAATTTTCTCATATTCATGACCCTGTCCTGATCAAAGATCAGGTACTGTCCCTTGATGCCCAACAGTACTCCGGAAACCACAGTTTCCTTATCAAAATTGAGGCTCCTGATCTTTACGGGGTATTGTTTAACCGGATAGTTCAGCTCCCAAACCTTGTCATTGCGACTAATATATTCTTTGAGTTCCTGAGGAACCAATGCTTTGAACTTGTCTTTCTCTGTCACCAGGTCCCACTTTCCAGGATCAGCACCCGAGAGCATTTTTCTCCAATTCGTCTTATCCATGATGTGTTCTTTCATGGCCACTTCCATCAAACCCGCGGTATAGCGGTTGGGGGTCCGGGCAAACTCAATGGCTTTCAGGGCACCCTGATCGATCCAGCGGGTGGGCACCTGGCTGCTCCGGGTAACCCCCACCTTTAAACCACTGGTAAGGGATAGGTATACTACCTGTTCGCTCAGGCAATGCTCCTCCGCATAGCCCATGTCCCTGGCCACCCCCTCGTGGGCCCTGCACAATTCAGGTCTCAGCACACAGTCTTCGGTTTCAGGAGCAGTGGTAAAACAAGGATAGCAATATCCCTGGGCAAAGGATTTCCGGGTCTCCCTGCCACACTTCATGCAGTGTATTTTTCCCAGATATTCCAGTTGCAGGCCCTGACCAATGAGCTCATTCATTCCTATTCTTTCATTTCCCAGGGAAAATTTATACTTGATCTCATCTTCCCTGGAAGTCTCCATTTTACTGATGTTCCCAACGATTTCCATGCTTTCCAAGATAAGAATATTTACAGGATTATGAAATTTTTTACTACTATGTATTGCATGGTATTAGTTTTTTTATATATCTTTGTATTGTAATATTGCTTGTATTGGCATATAGCATGAATAACATAGTATTATATAGAACAACCTGCCTGATCGGTCTTCTGCTGATCAGTCTCACCCTGGTGGCTCAGAAACCGGTCATCGATCTGATCCCCTCTTCGCATCAGGTATTGCGTAGCGGTACAATGATCGATTCCAGCCTGGCCACAGATTCCCTGGCCCCTGAGAATTTCCCTGAACAGCCTTCAACCGATCAGCACAAGAAGAAAGACCGCATAAAAATAGACAAAGAGCGCCGACAAATCGGACCCTCGATGGATACCTTGTTGCGTCGGCCGGAGAAAAAAAAGGCAGTTAATGTAAATACAACAGGGAATATCACTTATTACACAAGAAAACTGAATCCTGTGAGATTCTTCATCAGCATTATCGCATTAAAATAAAGTCCTATGAATATAGAAAACGCAAAAGCACAGATGCGAAAGGGTATACTGGAATACTGCATCTTATCCATCCTGGGTAAGAAGGACCTTTATACCACGGATATCATCAATGCACTAAAAGAGAACGACCTGATTGTGGTCGAAGGCACACTATATCCACTGCTAACCCGGCAGAAAAATGCAGGTTTGCTCAATTACAGGTGGGAAGAAAGCACCCAGGGACCTCCAAGAAAATACTACAGCCTGACCGATGCCGGTAGGAGTTATTTGAAGGATCTGGACGATTCCTGGGACTCTCTTATCAAATCAGTGAAATCAATCAAGAACATCAAATAAAGCCATATACCATGAAGAAAGCGATTAAAATCAATTTAAGCGGAATCATATTCCACATAGATGATGATGCTTATGAAAAACTAAAAACCTACCTGGATTCCATCAGCAGGCATTTTTCCAATAAGCAGGAAAGCAGTGAGATCATCAATGACATCGAAGCAAGGATTGCTGAATTATTCCAGGAAAGAATTACTTCAGATACCCAGGTGATTACCCTGACCATTGTCAATGAGGTCATCGATATCATGGGCAACCCGGAAGACATTGCGGATACTGCCGAAGAACCCGGAGAGCAGCGCAGTTTCCATGAATCTTACAGCAAAAGCAGGAGACTTTATCGCGATCCCGAGAACTCGGTGATCGGAGGTGTTTGTGGTGGCCTAGGGGCCTACTTCGGCATGGATCCTGTCATTTTCAGGCTCTTGTTTGTGATCTTTTTCTTTGCAGGCGGTGCCTCAATACTGGTCTATGCCATATTCTGGATTGTATTGCCCAGGGCAGAAACTGCTGCCCAGAAATTGGAAATGCGGGGGGAAAAGGTCAATGTTTCCAACCTGGAAAAAAAAATCCGTGAAGAATACGACAATGTAAAGGACAATGTCAAAAGCAGCTATTCAAAGGCCAAAAGTTCTGAAACCTATAAAAAGTCAGAAAGGGCCGCTTCGGATTTTTTCGAGGTTCTGGGAAAAATACTTCTGGTGTTCGTTAAGGTCATCTTAATCATCATCGGTACCGGCTTTGTCCTTGCGGGCATCGGGCTTCTGATCGGACTCATCGCCCTTCCATTTGTTGGAGTACACGTCTTTCCGTTCGAAGCGTATAGTTTTTCCCTGGGTGATGTTCTGTTGCCTTTCACCGATCCGGTTTCGGTCACCCTCCTGGTCATTGCCATAACCCTATTGCTGCTGATCCCCATTGCTGCCATGCTCTACGGACTGGTGAAACTGATTTTCAATATCAAGACCCGCAACCGGGGACTGGCGGTAGGTGCTTTGACGCTTTGGATCGTCAGCCTGCTGGCCATCATCGGCATAGTGGCTTTTGAAAGCAGTCACTATTCAGATTTCGGGCGCGAAAGCCTCTCCCAGGAATTGCGGATCGGTTCAGATACACTCTATATTCAGATCAACGAAGAACAGGACGATTACCTGGATGATGAATCCATCCTGGACCTGGACGACAGGTGGTTTCTCATGGAAGATGCCGAAGCCTTTTATGGCAGGGTGAATCTCGACCTGGAAAGAACAGAGGGGGGCGTATTCCTGATCGAAGTCGAAAAGGAGTCCAAAGGCCGAAGCTGGGACAAAGCCAAGGCAAACGCCAGTAACATTGATTACAACTTTCGCACCCGGGGAAATACCCTGATCCTGGACCCGTACTTCTCGGTGGACCTGGATCACAAATGGAGATTTCCCAGGGTGGAAACCACTGTGCGCATTCCTGAAGGCAAGGTGGTTGTGCTCGATCGAAAAACCAGGGACATTCTGGAAGGTGTTCGCAATGTGAATCGCCTTTCCGATTGGAATATGGCTGGAAAATCCTGGATTATGACCGAGGAAGGGCTGGAAAGAATTGCAGAATAATTTAAAAATTTTGTATATTTGCAACCCGGTTTTCGCAACCATCTTTGACCCGTGGTGTAATTGGCAACACGTCTGATTTTGGTTCAGAAGAGTCCAGGTTCGAGCCCTGGCGGGTCAACGGTAAAACAAAAGAACGCCCTTTCTCACAAAGAGATAGGGCGTTTTTTTACCCGTTAAGTTCCCAGCCTTCCCTGTACTTTTTGGAAAGATATTCGTTGGCGGCAGAATCGTTTGTCACCTTTCCGGCAGCCGAATCATAGGTCAGTTCCCTGCCTGCCCGGTGTGCCACCAGTCCCAGCATCAATGTTTCAATCATGCGGCCCGCATAATCAAAATCGCAGGAAGTTTTCAAATCCCCTTTGCAGGCATTGATCCATTGTCCCACGAAATCGCCATGGGCAGGGGCCACTTCATCTTTGCCGGGAGCTTGATAATAGGTCATATCTGCTCCCTCCCGGGCAGGGATCAGCATGCGGGTTCTGAAGTCTGCAATAAGTGTTCCTTTGGTTCCCGTAAACATGGCGCCATGTCCAATTTTGGACATATCAATGGCCGGATGGGGAGATTCGGGCTTGACGGTACCCTGGAACCATTCCACACTGATTTCCCCCCGCCAGCTGTTGGCAGGAAATTGAAAGCTGGCATGAAGATCCGAAGGACAAACTTCAGGATGGTATGGATCCCCCTCGGCCACAGCGGTGGTGGGCAATCCTGCATCTATGGCATTCCAGGCAAGGTCCATGGTATGGCTTCCCATGTCTCCTATCTGCCAGCTGCCAAAATCATGGTACATATTCCAAAGCAGGCAACCCGCCCCGGGCCTGGCTCCGAAATAACCCGGATTGAAGGGATGCATCTGCACCGGACCGATCCATTGTTCCCAGTCAATGTCATTGGGCGCAGGTCCTGCCGCAGGAAGATATCCTGTCTTATCGTGGGTGCGATTGCCCCAGGCTTTTACTTCCTTCAGCTCTCCAACGGCCCCGTTGCGAACCAGTTCGGAAACACGGTCAAAATTCTCATGGGCATGACGCTGGGTGCCGTGCTGGGTAGCCAGCTTGTCTTTGTTGGCCAGATAGACCTTCCGAACCTCCCTGGCCTCCATCACACATTCTCCCAGGGGTTTTTCACAAAACACATGCAATCCGCGGTTCATGGCCCAGATGCTGATAAAGGCATGGTGATGGTCGGGCGTACATATCATCACCGCATCCAGGTCTTTTTGATCCAGACACTTGCGCCAATCGGTGTATTGTTTGGCTTCGGGATACTGGGCAGCGGCCAGGGCCATGTTCCCGGCATGAACATCACAGATGGCCACCACATTTTCGCTTTCCAGGGAACGGTAATGCTGGCTGCCGCGCCCATGGGCACCGATCAGGGCAATGTTCAGTTTATCCTGTATCCCTTTCGCTGCGCGAATGCTCCCGGGAAGGATCAACAGACCCGCACCACTGGCAGCAGTGGATTTTACAAAGGTTCTTCTTTTCATAATTCAGGGGTTTCGTTTCCTGCAAGTTAATCCCTTATTGCTTATGAGTCAAATTGGAATCAAGCGCTTAAGTTTATACATTTATGCCCATGGTACTCAAGGCAATCATCATGGCAGGATTCTTATGGGGAAATCCCACCAACGACCTTCCCACGGTGGAGAAGGTGGATCTTAACAGGTATTCCGGACTCTGGTATGAGATCGCGCGATTGCCCAACTCCTTTGAAAAAGGCCTGGAATGTGTCACGGCCACCTATACCCTTAAGCCCAATGGCAAGGTGGAGGTCCTGAACAAGGGCTTTTCTGCTAAAAAAGGAGCATTCAAATCTTCCAAAGGGAGGGCCTGGGTGCCTGATGGCAATTTTCCGGGAAGATTGAAGGTGAGCTTCTTCTGGCCTTTTGCCGGCAATTATTATATCATATCCCTCGATCCGGATTATCAATACGCCCTGGTGGGTGATCCTTCCAGGGAATATTTATGGGTGCTTTCCAGGACCAATAAGCTGGATGAAGCCATTTATGCTGAGCTCCTGTCCACAGCCCGGACCCATGGATTTGCTACGGATCAGTTGCTCCGCGTTCAACACAACTGTCAATAATCCATGGGAAAAAAGATCCTTATTACCGGAGGGACCGGAATGATCGGAACCCGTTTGGGCCGGAAGTTGCAGGATCAGGGGCACCAGGTAAGCCTGCTGAGCCGATCCCGGCGGTATAAGGGCCCGTTTGCTGCTTACCACTGGGATCCTGACAGGGGAGAGCTGGATGAAAAGGCGCTGGACCAGGCTGATTTCATTATCCACCTGGCAGGCCTGAATATTGGGGAGAAAAGATGGAGCCCGGAAAGAAAGCAGCAAATACTGGACAGCCGTGTTAAATCAGCTGAGCTTCTTTACCGTGCTCTTGAGCACCGTGACCGGAAGCCCCAGGCATTTATCAGCGCCTCTGCCATAGGCTTCTATGGAGCTGTAACCGCCGATACCATTTTTGAGGAGAGCGCTCCGGCCCATCCAGATTTTCTGGGCCGGACCTGTGAGATCTGGGAAAAGGCCGCAGACCGGTTTGAAGCCATGGGTATCAGAACAGTCAAAATCCGGATTGGCATTGTGTTATCCAAACAAGGAGGGGCCCTGTCCAAACTGAGTTGGCCCGTCAGGCTGGGAGTTGGAGCACCCATAGGTTCCGGATCGCAATACATGCCCTGGATACATATCGAAGATCTATGCGGAATTTATGCAAAAGCCATTGAAGATCCCCACATGTCCGGGGCCTACAATGGGGTGGCCCCCGAGCATCTTACCAACAGGGAGCTTACAAAAAAGATAGCCAGGGTACTGAAACGGCCCTTGTGGCTGCCTGCCATACCGGCAGGGATCATGAAGCTGCTGTTTGGCGAAATGTCGGCCATGCTGCTGCGGGGTAGCAGGGTGAGCTCAGAGAAAATCAGGGCCGCTGGATTCACATTTCAATACCCTGATGCCGCCTCCGCATTGGGTCAGTTACTGGGAAAAACAGGGGCAGACTGACATGGACATGTTTCTGCACATTTTCTTATCTTGCCTCTCACATTAACCAACTCATACAAGCATGAAAAACATTGCCGTAGTTCTGACGCTCGTTCTTTTCTCTTCGGCGGCCATCGCCCAGAAAGTGAATTACTCCGGGGAATGGAAACTCAATGAAAGCAAAAGTTACCTGGGAAACGATTTCAGCATGGCTCCGGCTTCCCTCACGGTGAAGCACACCAGAAAGGCCCTCGATCTGAAGACGGTCACCATCTGGGAGGGCCAGGAGATCGTCAACGAATCACATGTGACCCTGGACGGAAAGGAATGTGAAAATGTGGGATTTGCGGAAAGTGTCACCCACTCGACCGCGGAAGTGGACAAGAAGACCAAAGCGATTCTTATTGTCACCAAAGGAGAAGCAGAAGGGGTAGGAGAATGGACCTCCAGGCAAAACATGTCCATGAAAGACGGAAACCTGGTGATAGCTTTTGAGGCTGCCTCAGACATGGGTGAAATTACCGAAACCTACGTTTTCGACAAGCAATAATTCCCAACTACCCTTGATAATTTCCGAAGCAGCCAAAGGGATATTGTAGTAGCTTTGTATAAATTGCTAGCCTATGATGAAAAAAAGAGCTGTCTACCTGGCTGTATTTTTCCTGTTCTCCCTGGCAGCTGAGGCACAAATCAATTTGTATGTCGGTGGAAACCTCCAGGGCAATTTTTCCTGGCTCAGGGGAGATGAGCCTACCTTGGAACCAGGGTTCGGAGGCGGATTCAGCTTTGTATACTGGGAGTATGAATACTGGTTCCTGAAAGCAGGGATCGATTACAATTACAAGACATCCGCAATGCTGGAATATCCGGACGACTACGGCATTGAACCCACCAGTCCGGATGACAGGGTCATGATCACCTTTACGGAACAAAGCGTGGGGATCCCGCTGACCCTCTATTTTCGGCCCATTGAGAAGGGCGCCAACACCCTGCTCCTGGCCGGAACCATGCAAACCAGCATTGTCCTGGGCCTGAAAGAAAACACGGAAGAATATGGAGAGCTGGTGCTCAAAGGATCGCAGGTGAAAACCAGAATCAAAACCACCCTCGGCGTTGGTGTGGGATATCAGCGCCAGCTGGACAAGCACCTGTTTTTGAATATCCTTCCCTCATTTAATGTGGACCTGCGATCGGTCAGGGCCTATAACTCCATCACCCTTACGGCCGAATTGATATTCGGGGTCTACTGATCCTCTTTCTGGCCTGCGAAGCACAGTATCTTGTGCTTCCGAAGCTCTTTGCGGTACATGGCAGATAAGCCTCCGGTGGTCCT
>CBDTYO010000071.1:0-12883 GCA_965364615.1 uncultured Bacteroidia bacterium | reverse complement strand
CCTTATAATTGCTGCCGCCGATGATGTCAAGGGGGCTGAACCCACCGCGCTTCTTGCTGCGGCCTACCGACTCCAGCGAGTCGGCTGCTTCCTTGCTCAAAGCATCGGTCTCATGCATCAGGGAGAGCACCAGGTTTCTTCTCGACAAGGATCTTTCGGGATACAACCGGGGATTGTAGATATGGGTCCCCTTTAACAAGCCTACTAAAAGCGCAGATTCTTCGATCGTAAGTTCTCCGGGCAGCTTATTGAAAAACCTGTACGCGGCCGTTTCAATTCCATAGGTGTTCTCCCCAAAGGAAACTGTATTCAGATACAATTCCAGAATCTCCGCCTTGGTGTAGGCTTTTTGCAGGCGCACCCCAATGATCATTTCCCTGTATTTATTTACGGGCATGGAAAAAAGGAAATAGCTTTTCCGGGGATACAGGTTTTTGGCCAGTTGTTGATGAATGGTGCTGCCTCCGCCCGATCCCTTGTTCCGAAGGATCATGGATTTGATGACTACCCTCAGGGCACTCTTGCTGTCAACCCCGCTATGCTCGTAAAATCGCTGGTCCTCCGTGGATATCAATGCTTCTATCAGATGATCGGGCAGATCCTGGTAACGGACATTGGTGCGATCCTGGTAATAATATTTGCCCAGTAAGACCTGTTCGTTGGAATATACTTCGGAGGAAAGGTGATTCTGGATGTTTTGCAGCTCATTTACCGAAGGTACATGGCCCAAGGCACCTGCATATACCAGAACAAATACCATGCAAAGCACCAAAAGAGCTACTCCGGCGAATAGCAGGGAATAACGGAATATCCGTTTTGCACTGATCGTTGGAGGAAACTTGAATCTAAGCACTTGATATCTTTTTCACTGCCTGCCAATTCTCGCTATCTTCTTCGTCTCCGGTCCTGATCTTCCCGGTCCCGGTTTTCCCGGTCTCTCTCATCCAGGTATTCCCACAGAAGATCCTTTTCCTGATTCACTCTGTTCCTGAACTCCTCCATGAAGATGGTATTGGGATAGGGGTTGTTCTCAAGCAATGCTTCCAGCTTTTCTACCCTTTCTTCAGGATCCTCTTCCTCCAGGGTACGTTTGCATAATAAAGCGAAAGCTAAATCAATGCCCGTGTAGCTAATGGACTCCTTCTTGATCCAGCCCGTTTTATCCTTCTTCTCACCTACCACCTTCATCCAGTCGTCCCACTCTTCAACCACAGCTATGATCTCCATGGCACTCATTCTTTCAGCTGTAATAGTGAGAAGGTCGGGACGCATGTACAAAGGGACTTCATGGATGACAACGGCGGGTTTTGCATCCAATACGCAGGCGAAGTCATATACCCAGACTACCGTAGAATCGGATAAGCGGGCCCTCAGAAACTTCGTGTTGTTCTCTGAAGAATCGATGGCAAAGCTATCCAGGTACACAAAGCTTTCCCCAAGGCTTAAGAGCGTGGTTCTGGGAGAGCTTCTCAGGGCCTGGCTTCGGGTAGATATTCTGTCCCAAACACTGACCCCAATAATCTCCGGGGTCTCAGATGCTACAGGAGTAGGTTCTTCCGTCCTTTTGCTGGTGCAGGCTGCCATGTGCAACAATAGCATGATGCCCAGAGAATATGTGAGTTTTCGGTACATCCCTGTTTAAATAAATACTTAATAATTAGGCTGTTGAAAATAGTAAAAAAACCAGTCATATCCATAAGTTTGCAGCTTTCTCCCTGTTTCTGCTGTCACATGACTGACATAATTCTGCTGGAAATTGATACTTTTATTTTTCTTAGCCATCTGATGTAACGATCTTGTGAAAAAACGAGGATATGAGTGTTAAAACCAGTCTTTTCTGCTTGATTTTTAGCTTGCTGAATATCAATGTCTTTGCGCAGAACCCATATTTCCCTGTGACCCTCGACATGAAAGAACGTGCTGAAGTAATTGATGCGTGGCTTGAATACAGGGTGGAAACAGTCTTGCCGGATATTATGAGAAGATCAGGCATCGACATGTGGGTTATCATAGCCAGGGAATACAACGAAGATCCGGTCATTAAAACACTATTACCGGCCACCTGGCATGCGGCCAGAAGAACCACCATTCTGGTGGCCTATGATCCGGGAGAAGACAAGCCCCTGGAAACCTTTGGTATCTCCAGGTACAATACGGGTGATATTTTCAGGACGGAATGGGACAGAGCCTCCCAGCCCGATCAATGGAAAGCGCTGGCGGACATGATCTCCAGCAAGGATCCCGAGAAAATTGGCATCAACAGATCCAAAACATATGGGCTGGCAGACGGGCTCTCATCCACCCACTACGATCAATTGATGGAAGCGCTGCCAAAAAAATATCAGTCCAGGGTGGTGAGTGCCGAAAATATAGCCGTTGGATGGCTCGAAACCCGCACTGACTCCGAGATGACCGTATATCAGAATATTGTGCGGATGGCCCATCAGATCGTCGCGGAAGGATTGTCCGAGAAAGTCATTCAACCAGGGGTCACCACCACCGAGGATGTGGCGTGGTGGTATAGAGACAGGATTCGTGAACTTGGCTTGACCACCTGGTTCCACCCTTCGGTGTCGATCCAGAGGGCCGACCGGGAACGCTTTGACCACCTGGCTGCTTTCTCTCAAGGTTTTCATCCGAAGACCATCATGCCGGGAGACCTCCTTCACGTGGACCTGGGCATTGTGTATTTGCGTCTGAATACAGATACGCAGCAGCATGCCTATGTCCTGCGCCCGGGCGAAAATGAGGCCCCTGATTATTTGCAGGCTGCCTTCAAAAAGGGAAACAGGGTCCAGGACATTCTTACCTCCATGTTTCAGAAGGGATTAACGGGCAACGAGATCCTGAAAGCGGCACTGGCCCAGTGCAAGGCAGAAAACATCGAAGCAGCGATTTATTCGCATCCCCTGGGCTATCACGGACACGCGGCGGGTCCAGCCATCGGGATGTGGGACCAGCAAAACGGAGTGCCCGGTCAGGGAGACTATCCCTTATACGAAAACACAGCATATGCCATAGAACTTAATGCAGCTACATTTCTCGAAGAATGGAACAAGGAAATACGCATCATGCTGGAAGAAGGTGCCTTCTTCGATGGGAATAGCGTGCGCTATATGGATGGCAGGCAAACAGAGCTGATGCTCATCCCAAGAAAGCTTCATCCCAACCACTGAACAGTCTTGTCCACGACCCAGAAAGCCACCATTCGTTTTAAATGTGTACCACCACCTTCCCCCGGGGTTTACCGAATTCGGCCTTATCGAAAGCTTCGGATGATTTGGACAGGGGATAGGTATCCTCTATGACAGGCTTCAGTTTTTTCTGTTCCATCAAAGCTTCAAGCTCCTGATAATCCTCAGGTCTGCTGCGCATGTTGGAGGATGTCATCTTCCTTCCATAACGAATTCTGACCCACGCTGCCCGAAAGAGGGTCCAGGGCATATACAGGGGTGAGGCATACATTCCGTCCGGTTTCAGAAGCCGGAATATCTCCCTGTTGGCCATCATTCCCCATGCATCCAGTATGGCATCAAACTGAATTCCCGCACCGATCGCATGGTCCCCGCTATACCCGAATACCTCATCCGCCCCGAGCTCCAGGGCCAGTTCCCTGTTCCCCGTACTGCAGGTGGCAGTCACATGAGCCCCCCTGGCTTTGGCCGCCTGGACCCCGAAATGCCCCACCCCACCGGTGGCACCGTTCACAAGTAACCTGGTACCTTTTCGTACGCCACATCTCCGCAGGCCATTAAGGGCCGTCAGTGCCGCTATGGGCAGTGATGCAGCCTCTTCGAAGGAAAGCCAGTCAGGCATGGCACGTACGTTCCTGTGAGGGACAAGTGCGATTTCGGCCAGGGCCCCGGGCTTCGCCAGGAAAGGAGGAATAGATCCGTAAACCCGGTCACCGGCCTTGAAATCACCTATTCCCGGATCGACCTCTTTTACAATACCAGCAAAGTCGGAACCGATGATCCTCGGGAATCTGGATCCCTGGATAAGCTTGAGAACTCCCTGCCTGATTTTCCAGTCCACGGGATTTACTGACACTGCCTTCACCCGAACCAGCAAACCATTCTTCTGCAATACAGGTTCGGGCATTTCTCCATATTGAAGGGAATCGGGTTGGCCGTACGATACAAGGTATGATGCTTTCATAGGAAGATAACATTTGGTGCAGAAAATTGTTGATGTGGAGAAGTATGCGATTAATACGAAGTTTTTGCATCCCCACCTCAATTAACTAATATTTTAGTTGTTTAACTAAATTATTAGTTTACCTTTACATAAACATCATTCCATGAAAGTAAATTCTGCGATTTTTAGTCTGGTTGCGCTGATCCATGTCATCGCCATAAACGATTGTTTTGCTGCTGATCTGGAATTCGGGCCCTATGAAGTGGGGTTTCAAACCTATAAAGTGTATGACGATTCGAGGCCCTATCTGCTGAATGGGGATACCATCTCCAGGCCCCTGCTGATTCATTTCTGGTACCCCTCCATAGAAAAGGGAGAAGGAAATGAACTCACGTTTAAGGATTACATTGATCTGATAGCCCTTAGAGAAGATTTTGGAAGATCTGTATCAGAAATAGATGAGCAAAGCTATTATTATGTGAAAGGCTATTCAGATTTTGCGAAGGAGCACTTTGGCCTTGATACAAGCTTGAGTGTCCCATACCTGTTAGATAGTCCGGTATACGCCAAAACCGGGATCACCTGGCAAAATACCGGGTCAGCATTTCCCCTCTTGATGTACGCTCCTTCAAACAGCAAAGCGTCCGTTCAGAATCACATGCTATGCGAATATTTGGCGAGTCATGGATATATGGTTCTGTCTGTGGCATCTGCAGGGCCAAATTCAATCCACAGGGAAAAACTGGAAGAGAGCACCATGGCGCAGGTGATGGACATGGAATATATCCTGTCATTCTTTGAGGACAGTTTGCAGATCAATTATGCAAGCCTGGGATTATTTGGATTCAGCAGTGGAGGTTATGCCATGACCATTTTCCAGATGAGAAACAAACATGTTGGAGCCGTCCTTAGCCTGGACGGAGGGCAGGAATATATCGCTTATTTGAAGTTGCATGACATGCCTGATTTTGACCTTGAAAAGGCTGATGTACCCTATTTGTCCCTGGTGAATAATTATGAGAATTATTCTATCTATCCCCTCTATCATTCAATCAGAAGTACTGAGAAATGTATATATCGATTGCCCTACCTGGACCACAATGGATTTATTTCCTACTGGACCTACTTTGACTCCTTCTCGCCCAACGCAATGAAGAGCAACGCAGTGATAAGTTTTGCATACATGAGTGAATGCGCCGAGGGTTTCTTCAGCAAGTATTTGAGGTCTGAGAAAGCTGCCTGTGACTGCCGTTTTACCGTTGAGCAGGCTCACCCATTTATCCAACCCATCGACCAGGATTATTCCAGCATCAATAAGATATACCAGGCGCTACTGGATCATGATCTGGATGCTGCCGCAAGGCTGCTGGAAGATCATCAGGAATTACTGTCTGGCGAAGCAGACCAGGTAAAGCTCCTGGCCAGAATGATGGCAGATACGGACATGGCTGCCTGGTTGTATCAGAAGTGCGTGGCATGTCGACCGGAATCCAGGGAAGCGCAATAATAACTGGGTAATCATTGAAAGGAAAAGGAACTAATCCCTGAATCACTTTCGACTGTTTGCGGGCTGGTCCGGCGAAGATCCGAAAAGCACATCAGCTGATTCTTTCCCGGGATACCAACAAAAAATCAGCCCCCGGTTTCCAGGCGGAAATGCAGGGGAATCAGTCCAGAAAACGCACTTTCCCGGAAGCAACATCATACATCGCGCCCTTGATGAGGATCTCACCCGCTTGTTCCATGTCCTTCAGGATAGTGCTCTCTTTCCGTATGCGTTCGATGCTATGCTGCACATTATGTTCGGCCACCTTATCCACGGCCATGTCTTCATCAAAACTGTCCACAACAGGAATGATCTTTGAGAGCAATGCAGTGATATTGCCCAGCTCCACCCGCTGAGTGGCTGCGGTTACGGCACCACAGGCGGTATGGCCCAGCACAAGGATCAGCTTCGCTCCTGCCACGTGACAGGCATACTCCAGCGAACCCAGGACATCCTCGTTCACGATGTTTCCGGCTACCCGGGCGTTAAAAAGATCCCCCACACCCTGGTCGAACAGCTGCTCGGCTGAGGCCCTGGAATCAATGCATCCCAGGATGGCCGCAAAGGGATACTGACCGCCTGCTGTCTCGCCTACCTCAGTGGCATAATCCCTTACATGCATCTTGCCGGTTACGAATCTCTCATTCCCAGCTTTCAGCTGCTCCAGCGCCTCGGCAGGGGTCATCCTGTTTTGACTATCTTTTGTGGTGCTCATAATATTTGCTTAGTTGAAATCAGCGGTATTTTTACTGCCATGTCCATCAACAACCGGCATCATACTAATTTTGCCTCCTGCTCTTTCAACATGTTCTCTTTCAGGCTGATAACGCAATCGATGAATCCATCACTCAGTTGGTCCTTATCGATGAGGTTGGGGATCATATCCACACGTTCCATCATGTAACGGGGTTGCTTCTGAAGCCCGGTCATAATCACCGTCTTGCCCTGATTGGCCAGGTCTATGAGCACATCCTC
The DNA here is from genome assembly GCA_965364615.1 of uncultured Bacteroidia bacterium. Classification (GTDB taxonomy): domain Bacteria; phylum Bacteroidota; class Bacteroidia; order Bacteroidales. Next base: position 6,225 of record CBDTYO010000071.1, on the reverse strand, counting down.
CATGGCATACAGTCCCGACTGGTCCATGTAAGGCACTTCATTCATCCGGATCACCACCGCCTTGGCGGTTTCCGGGATTTGCTTGGAAAGCTGCTCAAAATTGCTGGTGGAACCAAAAAACAATGGCCCATCCACGTGCTTTACAAAAACCTCTCCTTTCAGCTCCTCGGGAAAGTCCACCTCATCGGGCCAGGGAGTTTCTTTCAAGGTTTTTACATCGGAGGATTCAGCTGCCAGGTCACCGATTTTCTTCATGAACATCAGGGAGGCGATCACCAGACCGATACCCACTGCGTACACCAGATTCCAAAGGGAAGAAAGTACCAGCACCACCAGCATGATGGCCACCTCTGCGCGAGGCATATTGGGAATGGCACGCAATCCCTTGAAGTCCATGACTGCGATCCCAACGGTGATCAGGATCCCTGCCAGAACAGAAGCAGGAATGCGGGAAGCCACCGGGCCGAGCAGCAGCAGGGTGAGCAGGAGCAGGATGGCAGCGATCATGCCCGAAAGGCGGGTTTTACCTCCGGCATTGATGTTGACCACCGTGCGGATCGTGGCACCTGCACCCGGGATTCCCCCGAACAGGGCAGCCACACTGTTGCCGATTCCCTGACCGACCAACTCCTGGTTCGGATTGTGTTTGGTGCGTGTCATGTTATCGGCCACCACAGAAGTAAGCAGCGAATCGATGGCGCCCAGGATGGCCAGGGTGATGGCCGAAAAGATATAAGGGGCAAAATCGCTTAAGTTCAACGAAGTGAATATTTCGAAATTGGGCATGGGGAATCCGCCCGGGATCTTCTCAATGGTGCGGTAATTGATGCCGCTCAGGTCGGCGATCCCCCACATTAGTATGAGTGCCACCAGCGTGCTCGGGACCACCCTGGTGATCCGTTTGAATCCGTAAATGATCACAATGGTTCCCAGGGCCAGCAGCAGCTCCACCCAGCTTATATTCTGAATCGCACGCGGCATCAGCCGCAGTGCACCAATCACCCCGGAAGCCTCCTTTCCAGCCAGAGTCCTTGATTCCTGGAGGATCTCCTCCTCAGTGGTTCGTCCGGCACGATCAATGGTTTCTTCGAAGCTCTCCAGCACCAGCAGTCCCTCCCTGGCTTCGTCTTCCAGGATATTGGTCAGTATGATTTCTTCAGCTTCCGGTTTAAATTGCTCCACAAAAGCCATATCTTCTTTGGGATAGTAACCCACCGCGGGAAGCAGTTGTGTAAGGATGATGATCACCCCGATGGCAGTCATAAAGCCGGATACCACCGGGTAGGGAATATACCGTATATATTTACCGAGCCCCAATGCTCCCAAACCAATCTGGATGATACCAGCCAGCAGGAATACAGCAAGAATGGCCGGAAGAGCCATGGAGACATCCCCGTTGTTGGCAGCCACAATACCAGCGATCACCAGCATGGAGATCGCAGTCATGGGTGCCGTTGGGCCGCTGATCTGTGTATTGGTCCCGCCGAAAAGAGCCGCAAAGAAACCGATAAAGATCGCTCCGTAGAGACCGGCCATGGGGCCCAGCCCGGAGCTCACGCCGAAGGCGAGGGCCAGGGGCAGTGCAACAATACCTGCGGTGAGCCCGCCAAAGATATCCCCTCTAAAGTGTTTTAAATCAAAATACTTTTTCATTGTCAAGGCACGTTAACTCATGATCATAAATCAAAATCTATTACACCTGAAGTGTAAAATTGTTTTGGGCCAATCCATACTTCTTACATTTGACGGTGTGGATCATTGAGTTAAAGGCCGTATGTATTCATTCCCACTCGGGGAATTGGGTGATATTCAGGTCCAGCAAATCAATCTTCTTCATATCGGATTCATCCAGCTCAAAATCAAAAACTTTGAGATTTTCTGCCATGTGGGCCTTTTGAGAGCTTCTCGGGATGGCTACCACGCCTCTCTGGTAATGCCACCGCAAGCTCACCTGGGCATTGGTCTTGTTGTATTTCTTCCCTATCCCTGCCAGGGTTTCATTGGTGAAATGCCCATTGCGTCCCTGCGCCAATGGAGACCAGGCTTCCATTTGTATGCCTGATGCTTTTAAGTCTTCATTTGCCTGATCCTGGTCACTCATGAAGATGCCTCCACTGTTTCGGCTTCATTCGCCTTGTCCTGCTGGAAGAAGGCATGGGATTCGATTTGATTGACAGCCGGAGTAACCTTTGCATAAGACATCAAGTCATCCAGGTGATGGGACTCAAAGTTGCTCACACCGATGGCCCTGATCTTCCCATCCTGATACAGGTCCTCCATGGCCTTCCAGGAACCTTTCACATCCCCCCGGGGCCGGTGGATGAGGTAAAGGTCCAGATAGTCCAGGCCCAATTTATCCAGGGAGGTTTGAAAGGCTTTCTTTCCTTTCTCGTACCCTGAGTCGTCTACCCAGAGCTTTGAAGTCACAAAAAGCGCTTCTCTGTCGATCCCGCTTTGTTTAATTCCGGCACCGACGGCTTCTTCGTTGCCATAGACAGTGGCTGTGTCGATCAAACGATAACCCAATGAAATGGCCTCAGCGACACATCGTACCCCAAGTTCATCATTCAGATAGAGGGTTCCGAATCCCAGCACGGGCATATCCACTCCATTGTTCAATGCAATGGTTTCAATGGGACTGTTCCAGGGGTTACCTGCATGAGCAGTACCAAACAATTTAGAAGATCCCATGCCCAGCAGCGAGGCGCCCGCAGCAAATCTGGCACTGGTTTGTATAAATTCGCGCCGTTTGATCCTGACATTCTGTGTTTTTCTTTTCATATCTTATGTTTTTTTTATTTCCTCAGCCCGTGAGGCAATTTTTTCGAAATAAGGAAAATATCGGTCCTCCGCTCAGCTAAAATAGGAAATTCTCATCATTGATTTTTCAGAAATCAAAGATCAATTCCTTCCCCTGCTGCAAGCCAAGTTAAATCCCTTGTTTATATTTTACATCGCTGATGCAAAAGTTACATCATTTGCGCCATGAGTGTATGATCGCGCTACATGTTTCGCCGTACCTTTATCATAGTTAAATCCAATAAAGATCTAATATGAAAGCAGTGGTTTGTGAACAGTACGGTCCCCCTGAGGTGCTTCAGATCAGGGAAGTCGAAAAACCCGTTCCCCGGAAACAGGAAGTCCTGGTCAAGGTACATGCAAGCACAGTGAATGCTGCTGATTGCAATATCCGCGGTCTTTCGCACATCCCTCCGGGACTCGGGCTCATGGCCAAACTGATGCTGGGATTCAAAAAACCAAAGATCAGCATTATCGGCTCCGTGCTTGCCGGTGAGGTGGAAGAGGTGGGCGAGGAAGTGGTCGCCCTGAAACCTGGCGACCGGGTATACGGAACCGGACCCGAATTGAGGGCCTATGCGGAATACGCCTGCCGGCCGGAAGCCGGTGCCCTGGCCAGGATTCCCGAATCCCTTACCTATGAAGAAGCAGCTGTGGTACCCTATGGGGCGCTAACTGCGCTCTATTTCCTCAGGGACAGGGCCGGGGTGAAACCCGGACAAAAGGTACTGGTTCATGGAGCTTCCGGAGGCGTGGGAACCTATGCCGTGCAGCTGGCCAAATATTTCGGCGCAGAAGTCACCGGGGTATGCAGCACAGCCAACCTGGATTTTGTCAGGTCGCTGGGAGCCGACCATGTGATCGACTACACGCGGGAAGATTTCAGAAAGCGCGGGGAGGTCTGGGATGTGGTCCTGGATATCGTGGTGGGGAAGACGTCCTATAAAAAATGCCGGCATGTCCTCAGTCCCAAAGGATATTACCTGGCCGTGGCCGGCGGACTGAACGATATGCTTCAGATGATCAGGACCTCCATGGGCGGGGGACGCAAAGTGGTATTCGGAGGAGGTTCTGCCATGGAGAAAAAGGAATACATGGAATTCCTCAACGAGCTCCTGGAGGGCGGAGCATTGAAACCCGTGCTGGACCGGTCCTATCCCTTCAATCAGATTGTAGATGCGCACCGCCATGCGGAAAGCGGAAGCAAACAAGGAAACATTGCCATTCAAATACATACCTCATGAAAACATGGTTCACACTGATCATGGTTGCCCTGCTCGGCGCAGCATGTTCCAAGAACTTTACGGATATCATATACCAGGTTCCCGAGAAGCTGGCAGACGGACTGCCGGTGGGCACCCTCGAGGAAGTGCGCCTTGACACCCAGCTCATCCTGAATGCCTCCGGAAACATCCGGTTGGGAAAATTCGGAGAGATACATTCCATGCTGATTTACCGGGACAACAAGCTCGTGTATGAGGAATATTTTCCCGGACACCTGTTCCAGTGGGATGCTCCTTATTACCAGGGGGAGTATATCCAATATGATAAAAGCATCCTGCACGGGATCATGTCCTGCAGCAAAAGCGTTACCTCTGCCTGCATTGACATAGCCATTCAGCAGGGTTACATCGACAATGTCTACCAATCGATCTTTGATTACCTGCCGGACCACCAGGAATTCAATACCGGGAGCAAAAGCAGGATCACCATCGAGCACCTGCTTACCATGAGCTCGGGACTGGATTGGAACGAGTGGAATGCTCCCCATGGCACGGCCGCCAATGACATCGACAGGCTCTACCTGCAATGTTCAGACGATCCTTTGCGCTGTGTGCTTGAACGTCCCATGGTGGCAGAGCCCGGAGATTTCTTTACCTATAACGGGGGTGGGATCCTGGCCCTGGGCGAGATCCTGAAGCATGCCACAGGCAAGGATATCCTGGAATTTTCCAGGGAAAACCTGCTGGATCCCCTGGGCATCGATACCATCTACTGGTCCACCTATCCCGAAGGAGAGTTTGATACCGCCGGGGGCATCCTTTTGCGGCCCAGGGATATGATGAAGTTCGGGATCACCTACCTGAATGGGGGTACCTGGCATGGAGAAAGAATCATCTCAAGCGAATGGGTAGAACTTAGCTCGGAAACTTATGGAAATAACCAAAGGATCAAAATACCCATTGAGGATTCAGGCAGAAACGGTTATGGCTATACCTGGTGGATCAGCCAGGTGGGAAAGGACAATGAACTCATGTATCGCGCCAACGGCTGGGGCGGACAGGTGATCATGGTCATCCCGGAAAAGGATATGGTGGTGGTATTTACGGGCGGCAACTGGGCCGGCAAGTCCTCCCTGTTCTCGATCCTGGAAAAGTTTATCCTCCCGGCAGCCCATTGAGAACTTTTCATGGTACAGGATGTGGCAGGGTTGAAAACGCCAATGCCCATCGTAGAGCCGATCCTGCCATGGCCGTATTGCCCCGGGAGGCGTCACAAGCGTTCAGAGCACAATAGAAGGATTGACAGGATATCCCTATTTTTACAGTATTGGTGAGAAAGATCATTCACATAGATATGGACTCGTTTTTTGCTTCCGTGGAGCAGCGGGATTTCCCTGAATACCAGGGAAAGCCTCTGGTGGTGGGGCACCGGGGTCCCCGTTCGGTGGTGGCTGCCGCCAGCTATGAGGCAAGAAAGTATGGGGTGTACTCTGCCATGCCCATGTCCGTGGCCCTGCGGAAGTGTCCCGATCTTATCGTGACCCCCCACCGTTTTGAGGTCTATAAGGAAGTCTCTGCAAGCATCCGCAGGATCTTTCATGACTACACCGATCTGGTGGAACCCCTTTCCCTGGATGAAGCCTATCTGGATGTGACAACGGCAAAAAAAGGACCTCCTTCCGCTTCCCTGGTGGCCTTGGAGATCAAAAAGGAGATCCGGAAAAGGGAAGGACTCATTGCTTCGGCCGGGGTATCCTACAATAAATTCCTGGCCAAGATTGCCTCCGACATGGACAAACCCGATGGTTTTTTCCTCATAAAACCTGAAGAGGCTGAAAGCTTCCTGGAAGACATGGACATTGAATTGTTCTATGGCGTGGGAGAAAGAACAGCCCAAAAGATGCACAAGATGAACATCCTGAAGGGGCGGGACCTGAAGGCTTATCCCAGGGAAGATCTGATCAGGCACTTTGGGAAGGCCGGAAACTACTTCTATGAGGTGGTTCGTGGCATAGACAACCGTCCGGTGCTTCCGTTCAGGGAACCCAAATCCATTGGAGCAGAACGCACCTATGACACGGATCTCTATGACATGTCCTCAGTGAAAGAGAAGCTGACCGAGGTATTTGATATCATGTGGAAGCGGTATCAGGCCAGTAAAAAGCAAGCCAGGACCCTGACCTTAAAGATCCGCTTTTCGGAT
>CBDTYO010000070.1:0-12931 GCA_965364615.1 uncultured Bacteroidia bacterium | reverse complement strand
CTCCATTCCATCCGGATCCACATCGAAAACCCATTGGGTGCCTTCTGATGTCCCGTCAGTCTTGTAAAGCTGTTCGGTGGCCTCATGATTGGCTGCCATAAAATACAGGGTATCACCCACCCGGGTCAACTCGGTGGGGAAGGAGGATCCAGCCGTATTTACATCCGCTACCCTGTAGGTTCCTTCTTCGGTCCCGTTGGTTCTCCAGAGTTCCATGTCATACGTACCTGTATAGGCCACAAAATAGTAAATGCTGTCAATGACTTCAATGGTCTTGTAAGCGTTGGATACGGTCAGGTCATTCAGGATGGGTTCCGGTACCTGGCAAAAGGCCGAAAAGCCCAGGCTTGTCAACACTAAGAAACAAATTGGAAATCTTTTCATTGGGGCTTGTTTTTTACTGGTAATTCGACACACAAATCACTCAGTATAAGTTACAAGCTTTCAGAATCAAAGTCAACTTAATCCTGCAAAATCAACCGGATCTCAGTTGGCCTGATCAGATTCAGCAGGAAAGCGCTTCCCAGACAAGAGATCAGCAGCAGGGCAAAGCCGGGAATCCAACCCGGGACCAACAGGCTGAGGTATCCGACGACCACATTGATGGCCGTGAATCCCAGGAGCCTGGCCATGATGTCGGGGTTCCAGGAGATATGGAGAAGGCGGATGGCCAGGGTCCACTGGGCAATGGCAAAGAATCCCTGTGAAACAAGGCTTGCCATGGCGGCACCCAGGGCCTGATAACGTGGTATCAGGATCAGGTTCAGTGATACATTGATCACCACCGTAATGGCTGCTGCCACATTCAGTTGACGCAGATTGTTGTTGGCCGTTAGCAAGGTGCCGTAAAGGTAAGTGGTGGATGCAAATAGAAATGCGATCATGAGCCATCCAAATATATCCGAACTGTAGGATGTATGTGAATGATAGAGAAGGTCGATGATATCTCTTTTGTAAAAATTGCAAGCAATGGCTCCCGATAAAGCTGCAGTGAGAAGCAGGGGAAGTGCTATGCGCACCAGGGCGTTTACGTCCCCTTTCTGCCGGATCAGACGGGAGAACATGGGAAGCAGAAGGATGGCAAACAAAAATGAGAACTGAGTGGCAGCCTCAAAGATCCTGAACGACTGGGCATAAATGCCTGCTTCCTCCTGCCCGTTGTCCAGCAGCCTTTCCAGCATGACAGAGTCCACCCGGTTGAAAAGGGCCATCAGCAGAATCAGAAGGGCAAAGGGCCAACTGCGCTTCAGTATTTTCCAGGATGCTGAAAAGTTGATATGCTGGGCAAAGGATCCGGACCTGTACCGGACTATGCCAGCGACGGTGAACAGGGTAAGTGCATACGAGACCGTCTGGGCATATACAAACCATTCTATCTGGAAAGGCTTCCGGATGAGATTGCCCCAGAGCAGAAGACCGGTGAAAAGGATCATCAGGCTGCGGTCCATCACCGAGAGCAGACTATCGGTGCGGAAGTACTGCAAGCCGCTGATATTACTTCGGAAATAGAGGATGAAAGAAGCCAGGAACTGATTCAATACCAGCACCCACAGCAAGGCGAACTGTTCAGCAGTGTACCCAAGAATTTTTCCGGTCAGCAGGACCACCCCTGCATATACCAGGAACAAGACAAATTTGAGTGGTATGATGGCAGCCAGATGTCCTTTCAGCAGCGCATGATCCCTTGAAATGGCCCGGTTGTTATAGTTGTTGATCCCCAGATCGAGGAGCATGTTCAGAATAAACGCAAAACTGAAAAGTGAAAAATAAAAACCATACACTTCCTCGCCCACCCGATTTTGAACGCCCACCTCGATGCCGAAAAACCAGAATGGTTTGATCAGCAAGTTGAGTAAGATTAACAATGCCAGATTGGAGAGGAAGTGCTTTTTCAAAGGCGGGCGCTTAAAAAGATTTTTTAATGTAAGACAAATGTAATAAGTTCGTCCCAGATTAATTGCAGGGGACCTTGAACCAGGATACTTTTCAGCGAACAATTGCCGTCAATACGCGCCTCTTAATGCCAGGAAAGTTAGACGGCATTGGTTGGTTCACCTTTGAGACCCTGAGAAGAATTGTCCATTTACATCCCGAGATCCATTTTATTTTCCTATTTGACCGGAAATACAAGAAGGAGGTGATATTTTCCGACAATGTGACCCCTGTGGTACTGGGTCCGCCCACCAGGCATCCGGTTTTGTGGTTCATATGGATGGAATGGAGGATAAGGGCCTACCTGAAAAGGAAAGGACCGGACCTTTTTCTGAGTACAGATGGGTTCTTGCCACTTTCTGCCAAAACACCTTCGGTGGCAGTGATCCACGACATCAACTTTGAACACCGTCCGGGCGACCTGCCCTGGCTGGTCAGGAAGTATTACAGGTATTTTTTTCCCAGGTTCGCCAGGAAAGCCAGTCGGATCGTTACTGTATCTGAGTTTTCCAGGCGAGAAATCATCAACCAGTATGACATTCCTGAGGAAAAGGTGGATCTTGCCTACAATGGGGTCAATGAACAATATCAACCCCTCCATAAGGATAAGGTGGAAGAGGTACGCAAGCAGCTGACCGGTGGTGCGCCCTACTTCGTGTTTGTGGGCAGCATCCATCCCAGGAAAAACATCACCAACCTGCTCAAGGCATTCCAGCTTTTTAAGGATGAGGTCAAAGGCGACTTCAAGATGGTGGTGGTGGGGGAGAAATTTTTCCTGACAGGACCCATGGAGGAGCAACTGCTCAAAATGAAAAGCAAGAAAGATGTGATTTTTACCGGACGCATCACGCCCAATCAATTGAATGAAGTATTGGGAGCTGCCTTTGCCATGACATTTGTCCCCTACTATGAAGGATTCGGGATTCCCATTGTGGAAGCCATGAAATGCGACATCCCCGTAATTGCATCAAAAGCTGCCAGTCTGCCGGAAATAGCAGGTGATGCAGCCATATTTGCATCTCCTGAATCGCCCGGTAGTATTCGGGATTGCATGATCAGGATGGTGCGGGAAAAGGAATTGCGTAAGGACCTGATTGAAAAGGGAAGGGTGAGAAGAGGCCATTTTAACTGGGATCGAACAGCTGAAAATCTGTGGAACTCGGTTCAACAGGTCTTGAATGCCCATGATTAAACCCTTTCATACGACAGGTGTCACCGAAGCAGGTTGTGATGAAGCGGGAAGGGGCTGCATTGCAGGTCCGGTATTTGCGGCTGCGGTGATCCTTCCATCCGGATTTCAGGAACCAGGGCTGAACGACAGCAAATTATTAACAGCTGGTCAAAGAGAAACATTGAGGCAGGTGGTGGAGCAGGAGGCCCTTGCTTTTGGCATAGGCGTGGTGAATGAGCAGGAAATCGATGAAATCAATATCCTGAATGCTTCCTTTCTGGCCATGCACCGTGCCCTTTCACTGCTCAAGATCCAGCCCGGACACCTGATCATTGACGGGAACCGGTTCAAGCCTTATGGCACGGTGGCTCATACTTGCATTGTGAAAGGAGACGGCAAATATGCTTCAATCGCTGCAGCATCCATTCTGGCCAAGACCCACCGTGACGAGTTTATGACCGAACTGCACCGTGATTATCCTGAATACGGCTGGGACAGAAACAAGGGTTATCCCACCCAAGCGCATCGCAAAGCGCTTTTGGAACATGGTCCTTCGCCCCACCACCGCAGATCATTCAGATTGCTTAATGAGCAGTTGGATCTGGACTTTTCTTAAACATGTATCCCAAGCTATAAAACATTGACTTACATGGAATTTTCAGGAAGAATTTTGCAATATTTGCATTTCTGATTTTCAACATTCAAGAATTGATCATAAAAATATTATCGCAATGAGAAGAGTATTTCTTTTGGTAATCGCGCTCGTATTTGCTTTTCAGGTAAGGGTGCAGGCTGATGAAGGCATGTGGTTGTTAAGCCTAATCGCCCAGGTGAATATGGATGAGATGACCGAACTGGGATTGCAGCTTACTGCAGAGCAGATTTACAGTGTGAACCAGGCCAGTCTGAAAGATGCCGTTGGAGCTTTGGATGGGGGATCATGTACTGCGGAACTGGTATCGCCCGACGGACTTCTCCTTACCAACCACCATTGCGGCTATGGGGAAATCCAGAGCCACAGTTCCCTGGAAAATGATTACCTGAAAAATGGGTTTTGGGCCATGACCAGGGATCAGGAGCTGCCCAACGAAGGAAAAACCATCTCCTTTCTGGTGAGGATGGAAGAGGTCACCGACAGGATTGCCCCCGAGGTGAATGAAGAGATGAATCCCCAGGCACGCAATGCAAAGATTCGCTCCCTCGTTGAGGCCATTACCTCGGAAGCCACTGAAGGAACCCATTATGAGGCACGTGTGAGGAGCATGTTCAACGGAAACAGGTTCTTCCTCTTTGTGATGGAAACCTTCCGCGACGTTCGCCTGGTTGGTGCTCCCCCCGAGTCCATCGGGAAATTTGGTCACGATACAGACAACTGGATGTGGCCCCGCCACACCGGTGACTTTTCCATGTTCAGGGTCTATACAGGACCGGATGGTTTACCAGCAGAATACAGTCCGGAGAATATTCCTTTAAAATCCAAGCACTACCTGCCCATTTCCATGAAAGGGTATGAAAAGGACGATTTTGCCATGGTGTTGGGTTTTCCCGGAAGCACCTCCCGCTATATGACATCCTGGGAGATCCAGGAATCCCTGGAGGTGGATCATCCCATTCGCATCCAGGTCAGGGGCGTGAAGCTTGATCTGATGATGGAAGATATGATGGCTGACGAGAAAGTCAGGATCCAATATGCTTCCAAACACTCGCGTTCGTCCAACTACTGGAAGAATTCCATTGGGATGAGCAAAGGATTGAAGAAACTGAAGGTAGCAGAGAAAAAACAGGCCCTGGAAGCTGAATTTACAGCCTGGGTAAACCAGGACGAGGCTCGGAAGGCCCTGTATGGCAGCGCCCTGAGCGATATCCAATCAGCTGTTGAAGGCAGAAGGGAATATGAGGTCGCTTCGAGCTATCTCATTGAGGCCTATTTCCTTGGTATGGAGACAGTGATGTTCGGGCGCGATCTGCGACAGCTGGAGATGGTCCTGGCTGATCCGGAACCTGATCAGGCGGACATTGATCGGGTGGCTGCGGCACTGAAAGAATCCTCATCCAGGTTTTTCAAGGACTACAACGCACCCACTGATAAGAAGGTCATGGCAGCCATGGTGGAGTTGCTGATCCGGGAGCTGGACGATGAGTACCTGCCTTCCAGCATTCAGGAGGTGAAAACCAAATACAAAGGGGATGCAGCCAAGTATGTGGATCACTACTTCAAAAAGTCCTTCCTCACCGACCAGGCGAGGTACAATGCCTTCATGGACAATCCATCCCTGAAGGTACTAAGGAAGGACCCCGGATACAAAGCTGTAATGGCTTCTCAGAAACTCTATGAAATAAGGGGCCAGATGGGACAGTTTGAGGAGGCCTATGCACGGGGCAGCAGGTTGTTCCTGAAAGGACTGGTAGAGATGAATCCGGACAAGGATTTTTACTCCGATGCCAATTCCACCATGCGCATGAATTATGGAGTGGTGGGGGATTATTATCCCAAGGATGCAGTATTATACACCCATTATACCACCCTGAAAGGAGTGATGGAAAAAGAGGATCCCAATAATTTTGAGTTTGTGGTTTCAGACCGGCTCAAGGAGCTTTATGAGGCGAAAGATTATGGCCCTTATGGGGAGAACGGACAGATGAACGTTTGTTTCACCACCAACAACGATATCACCGGAGGCAACTCAGGAAGCCCGGTCATCAATGCCCATGGAGAACTGATGGGGATTGCATTCGACGGCAACTGGGAGGCCATGAGCGGTGATGTAGCCTTCGAGCCCGAACTGCAGAAATGCATCAATGTGGATATCCGCTACGTCTTGTTTGTGATTGACAAATATGCCGGCGCCCGACACCTGATCGATGAGATGACCCTGGTCACTGAAGCTGAACCTAAGGTGAAAGCTGAACCTCTGGAGGCAGCGGCGGTTGAAGAATGATGCAACCATGACCCCGGGTGAAATAGTCATTTACACAGACGGAGCTGCCCGGGGAAATCCTGGTCCGGGAGGACTGGGTGTGGTGATGTTATATGGGAAGCATCGCAAGGAGCTTTCAGAAGGTTACAGGTTGACGACCAATAACCGGATGGAGCTGCTTGCTGTGATCAGGGGACTGGAAGCCCTGAAACGAGACAATCTTAAGGTAAAGATATACACCGATTCCCGCTATGTTTCAGATGCTGTGAACAAAGGTTGGGTTTTTGACTGGGAAGCAAAGCGATTTAAGAAAAAGAAGAATGTGGATCTCTGGCATCGCTTCCTTGAACTATACCGGAAATTTACAGTGGAGTTCGTCTGGGTGAAAGGTCATGCAAGCATCCCTGAAAATGAGCGCTGCGACGCCCTGGCGGTGGAAGCCAGTTATAAAGAGCCGCTTCCGGAAGACTCCGGTTATGTTGAAAACATGGGTGAAACGTTAATATAGATTTCTTAAATTTCGGTACTAAGCTGTGTAGTCATGTCGCGTAAGTCCATCCTGTCCTATCGGGGTCCGCTTTCTTTCAGCACCATCGATTGGTTGCTGTCTGAATTTAAGGTGGCTGCCGAGGACCATGACCTGACCTTCAAGACTTACAAACGGATGATCTCCCTCATGATCGAGGCCCTTGAAAACGTCACCAAGTACACCGAAAAGGTAGAATGCAACGGAGACCTTAAAGCATCGGACTTTTGTCCCAACTGCCAGATAACCTGCAATGACAGCAGCATTGAATTGATGACCCAGAATCCGGTGAAGACAAGTGATGTCACTCTCCTCCGGACCAGGATCGATGAGGTGAACAACCATAGCAGAGATGAGCTTAAGGAACTCTATAAGTCGACCATCACCAACGGAGAATTTACATCCAGTGGCGGTGCCGGACTGGGCTTTATCGAAATGGCCAAAACCACCGGCAACAAGCTGGAGTACCATTTTGAGAACCTGTCAAAGGGTTATTCTCTTTATACCCTCAGGGTTTCCATGACGCTCTGAATGGGTGTCCCAATCCGTGCAGTCCAGTTTCATATCCGAACGTTTTTTCAACCATCCCTGAGGGGGTGGTTAAACACAACAGTTTTATTACCAGCCAAATAAACTTTATGGCATGAAAACTGTCTTCTTTCTGCCAACGGATGTGATATGTGGAGGAATTTTTTTACTGTTGCTTTCAGAAACATCAGTAAGCATAAGGTCTTTTCCCTGATCAATGTATCTGGACTGGCCATTGGACTGGCCAGCTCCATATTGATCCTTCTGTTCATTGTCCGGGAGTTAAGCTTCGACCGCTTTCATGAAAACAGGCATAGGATCTACAGGCTTTATATCGATGGCAGTATAGGGGACCAGCCTTTCCGGGCCGCATTAAGTTCCATGGTCATGGCCCCAACATTTGCGGAGGAGATCCCGGAAATCGAGAATTATGTCCGCCTGGATGTATCCTCCCAGAAGTTGATCTGGTCCGAGGGTGAGAAACACATTGAAGATCATTTTTTATACGCGGATTCAAGCCTCAACGAAGTTTTTACCATCAACTATCTCCAGGGAGATCCCGCCACGGCGCTTACCCTTCCCTACAGTGTAGTCATTACCGAAGAAAAGGCCAGGCGCTATTTTGGCGACAGCGATCCCATGGGCCAGCTACTGACTGTAAATGAGCAATCAGAAACCTTTACCTGTCGTGTCACCGGGGTCATTGAAGCCCTCCCTGAAAACTCCCATTTCTTTGCTGACTTTTTGGTCTCCATGTCCACCTTTGATTGGGAAGAGGATACCACCTGGCTCCAGAATTCCATCGTCAGCTATGTATTGCTTCGAAAGGGATCCGATCCCAAACAGGTTGAGAAGCAGATGGCCAGGGTGCTGAACAAGCACATCCGGCCGGAGCTGAGGACGGTTCTCGGGGTGGGACCCGAGCAATGGGCCGAGGCGGGGAACAAATATGGCATCTATTTACAGCCTCTGCTCCGGATTCATCTGCAATCGGATATTGAAGTGGGAATTGACAGCTGTTTCCGCCCGGTAAACGACCTGATCTACATCCACATTTTCGGACTGGTGGCCTTCTTTATTTTGGTGATTGCCTCCATCAATTTCATGAACCTTTCCACCGCCAGGGCAGCTTCCAGGTCCCGGGAAATCGGCCTGAGAAAAGCAGCCGGTTCGCAACGTTCCCTGCTGGTGAAACAGTTTCTGACCGAATCGGTGATCCTGAGCATCATGGGTCTGGCCATTGCATTGATCATCGTAGAACTGGCCCTGCCATGGTTCAACCAAACCATGGACCTTGACCTCAGGATTGAATCGATGAGATACGGCTATTTTATTCCCCTGGTTATTTTCCTGGCCCTCCTGGTGGGACTGATCAGCGGAGCCTACCCTGCCCTTTTTCTTTCCCGTTTCAATCCTGTGGAAGGCATCAAAGGCCACAAGCAAGGGCCCTGGCGTGCAGGTGTATTCCGTCGACTCATGGTCATCACCCAGTTTTCCATTTCGGTGGGCATCATTGTGGGCACCCTGGTCGTATCCCACCAACTGAAATACTTGCTTGATAAGGATCTGGGTTTCAACAAGGAGCAACTGGTGGTCCTGCAAAGAATCCATCCCCTGGAGAAAGGCATCCAGGTTTTTTGTCGAGAAATTGAAAAGATTCCTGGTGTGGCTTCTGCTTCCAGCTCCACCACCTTCCTGGGATTTAACAATACACAAGAGTCCTTTATGATCGAAGGAAGGGAAGCATCCATAAACTTTCTTTTTGCCACCAACTTCGTGGATCCGTCTTTCATGAACACCTATCAATTCAAACTGGCCGACTCCCTGGGCCGCTTCTTTGATCCCTATGTGCCCGCAGATACCTCGGCCATTGTGATCAATCAGGCAGCAGTGAGAGAATTCCAACTGGAGGATCCGTATCAATCTATGATCCTCGAAGCAAATATGGAGGGGGACACCAACCGGTTGCATGTGATCGGGGTTGTGGCAGATTTTCATCACAGCTCATTAAGGGAAGCTATCGGACCCTATTTGATGCGCTACAAGAAGGACAATATGGAATACCGATCCCAGGTCATTACCATTCGATTGGGGGCGGAAGGGAAAGAGGTACCCGTGGCCCTGAATCAGATCAAGCAAGTGTGGATGGAAATGACAGGGGAGGCCCCCTTCCAGTTTTTCTTCCTGGGCGACGAATTGGATAACTATTACAAGGAAGAACGGCGTACCGGCCGCTTATCCCTGTTGTTTGCCATACTGGCCATCTTCATTGCCTGCCTGGGACTCTTTGGTCTGACCCTCCACAATACCAAGCTCCGAAACCGGGAGATTGGGATCCGCAAGGCCATGGGGGCTTCCGTGGTGGAGGTGATGCTGTTGGTTTCGCGCGAGATCCTTGTACTGATGCTTGTGGCTGTGTTGTTGGCATGGATCATGGCCTATTTTTTTATGCAGAACTGGTTGCAGGGATTTCCTTTCAACATTGGATTTCAACCCTGGATTTATCTGGTGGCGGCCCTTTCGGCCATGGCCATTGCCTTGCTAACGGTAACCTTGCTGGCCTGGCGCGAGGCCAGGTCCAATCCCGCGCGCACCTTGCAATATGAGTAGAAGTGAATGAGGTGGATCAGAATCCCTTTTCTTTCCTGATTCTTTCCAGGTCTTCGGGGGTATCCACCCCCATGGATGGCAAGGAGGTTACTGCGGTACGAATGCGGATTCCGTGTTCCATCCAACGCAATTGTTCCAGTGATTCGACCTGTTCCAGGGGGGTGGGAGGCAGCGTCACCAGTTGATCAAGTACTTCCCTGCGGAAGGCATAAAGCCCGATATGTGTATAATAGCCAGGGCTTCCGGGATCCCGATCAGACCTGCCGCCTCTTGACATGGGTATGGAGGCACGGGAGAAATAGAGTGCACGGAAACCCAGGTCCACAACCACCTTGACCACGTTGGGATTTTCAAGATCCCCGGCATGCTCAAGGGGCTTGATCAAAGTGGCGATGGAGGTGTCGGGGACCAGGATACAATCCTTGAGGGTTTGTAACTGTCTGGGCTGGATCAGGGGTTCATCCCCCTGAATATTCACCACATGGGTGAATTTGAGTCCGGATTCCTTTTCATACAGCATGGTGGCTTCGGCGCATCGCTCTGTGCCAGTCTTGTGGTCGGCAGAGGTCATCACCGCTTTTCCGCCAAAAGCCACCACCGCATCGTGAATCCGGTCATCGTCGGTGGCCACTAGCAAATGTTCAAACAGGGAGGAGGCCCCCTCGTACACCCACTGGATCATGGGTTTTTGTCCGAGTCTGGCCAACGGTTTGCCGGGAAACCGGGTGGAGGCAAACCTAGCGGGTATGATTCCGAGGAACTCCAACTCCTTTTTATTTCAAAAGTAACAAAGTCTGCAAACAACCTTTTACCAATTCATCTAAAATTGTAATTTTGTCATACTTTCAGGTTATTTTGTCAGAAAGCACATGGATATTCAACAAATCAAACAGCGATTTGGTATCATAGGTACCTTCCCTGGTCTTGACCGGGCCATCGATATTGCCATGCAGGTGGCTCCCACAGATTTGAGTGTATTGATCACGGGGGAAAGCGGTACAGGCAAGGAGGTATTTCCGCAGATCATCCATAGCCTGGGTGTCAGGAAACATGGTCCCTACATTGCCGTGAACTGTGGTGCCATTCCCGATGGGACCATCGATTCTGAGCTATTCGGTCACGAGAAGGGTTCTTTTACAGGAGCTCACGACACCAGAAAGGGGTATTTTGAAGTATCGAACGGGGGAACCATATTTTTGGATGAGGTGGCCGAACTGCCCCTCTCAACCCAGGTGAGACTGCTGCGTGTGCTTGAAACCGGAGAGTTTATCAGGGTGGGCTCCTCCAAGGTAATAAAGACAGATGTGAGGTTGGTGGCCGCCACCAACCTGGATATTGTCCAAGCCATTAAGAAGGGGAAATTCAGGGAGGATCTTTACTACCGGCTGAATACAGTCCCCATACAAATGCCATCGCTGAAGGAGCGTGGAAATGATATCCTCTTGCTGTTCAGGAAGTTTGCTGCAGATTTTTCGGAGCGCTATCGCATGCCGGCCATCAAGCTGGATGAAGAAGCCAGGCAGGTCCTGTTGAATTATGAGTGGCCCGGAAATGTGCGCCAATTGAAAAACGTAACGGAACAGCTCTCCATCATCGAACAGGAACGGGAGATCACAGCATCGGTGCTCATGCACTACCTGCCCGATTACCATCTTACCCGTTTGCCCGCGTTGATCAGCAAGAACAATGTGACCGAAGAGGCATTCAACACAGAGCGGGAGATTCTCTACAAGATCCTTTTTGATATGAAAAGTGATATGAACGATCTGAAAAAGCTGGTGGGCCAGATCATGGAGAAGGGTAACATGAGCAACGATATTGAGAAGGAAAACCAGGGCATTATTAAAAAGCTCTATTCCACCGTGGACGATCTGCCCCCTGATGCCGAAAGCCTTGTTACCCATCATGTGGCACCTCGCAAGGACCGGGATGACGACAATATACTGGACACAGAGGAGATTGTGGAAGAATCTCTTTCCCTGGAAGACAAAGAAATAGAAATGATCATCAAGGCCCTGGAAAAACACAATGGCAAAAGAAAATATGCGGCCCAGGACCTGGGGATCTCTGAGCGAACCCTATACCGGAAAATCAAGGAATATAACATTGAATAGCCAGATGAAAGAAATGCTTCGGTGTACCAGGACAGTAATTCTGTTGATGATCCTTTCCCAGGTTTTGTCGGCTTGCAAGGTGAGCTATTCCTTCAGCGGGGTAAATATATCTCCTGAAGTACAGACCTATGAGGTACAGTATTTTCAGAACCGGGCACCCATAGTGCAGGCTCAGTTGGCCCAGCTGTTTACCGAGGCGCTGCAGGATAAGATACAGAACAATACCGGCCTCGATCTGACCACCAGTGGCGGGGATGTACAGTTCTCCGGTGAAATCACCGGCTATGACACCAGACCCACTGCCATTACCGGAGATGAAACCGCTGCACGCAACCGGCTCACCATTACGGTAAGGGTCAAGTATACCAATGCCGTGGAACCGGATCTGGATTATGATTCGAGTTTTTCCAGGTACGAGGATTATGATGCGTCCCAGAATCTCACCGATGTGGAGAACGAATTGATCGAATTGATTGTCGAGGACCTGGTGGAGGATATATTTAATAAGGCATTTATTTCCTGGTAATCCAAGCTTCTATGAACGCTTCAGATATAGTACGACTGCTCAATACCGATCATTATGCTCCCGCCGACCTGGAGGAGGTCAATCAGATCTGCAGGAATTATCCAGAATTCGGCATCGCCCATATGTTAAAGGTCCGCATCATGGAAGTACTGGGCCATGAGAAAGACCAGGCCCTGAAAGTGGCTGCGGTATATGCCATGGACCGTAAAAAACTTTTGCAACTGGTCACCGAAATACACGGGACTCCACGTTCGCAATCTGAACCGGAATCTGGGTCTGGGTCGGGATCTGGGTCTGAACCTGCTGACGAAGGAGGGTGGCAGCCCAGAGAATCAGGCTCCATCCAATTTGCTGAGGATACGAACCAGCAGGCCGATGTAATCATTGAGCAGCATGCACCTTATGCAGGTCAGGACCAGCCTGCGGATCTGCTGGAGCTGGATGAGGAGGCAGGGGAGGAAGAACAGGCATTCGAATTGGATGCAGAAATAGAAGATTCGAGTTCAGAAAGCCCGGAACGATCGCCGATCAACCTGGGATGCGAGGCATGGGGGACGGGCCGGGCATCTACCCCTCCATCGTCGGGTAGTCCGTGTAACCCTGTGA
>CBDTYO010000069.1:0-12963 GCA_965364615.1 uncultured Bacteroidia bacterium | reverse complement strand
GGGCCATTGATTTCGGGTTAGAGCACACTGCTGCCAACTTTGATCTGGGCTTTTTATATTCCCAGGTCGGAAGGATCGAAAGCGCCATCCGCCAGTTGCAGCATTCAGTCCGGCATGTTGATTATTCGATGGGCGCGCATCTGCTTTTGGCTGATTTATACATCCAAAAAGGGCAGACGAAGGACGCTGCGATAGGCTACCTGGAGGCTTTACGGCTGGCAGATTGTCAAATGGCGCCGCAAGATCAGGTGTACGAACTGCGGACCAATGAAAAGTGGGACGACTACGGGGATCTTGAGCAGCTGATCTACGTGCTGAACCAGTTCACAGGGGAGGACCTGAAAAAGGAGCTGGAGCAGCTGATGAATATCCAGCAATTCCTTAAAATCATGGCCCTGGATGTGATGTTGGGAAACTGGGACGGATACATGGGCAACAGCAACAATTTCTACCTGTACCGCGACCAGGTCAGCGGACGTTTCGAATACATCCCCTACATCCTGGAAAACAGCTCAGGCATCGATTTTCTGGGAATCGACTGGACGGACCGCAGCATTTACAACTGGAACCGCAATCCGGCGCCCCTGTATACAAAGATCCTTGAACTGGAGGAGTTCAGGGGACAGTATACCTCCTATATTAAAGCCCTGGCAGGCTACCTGGCCTCCCCGGATCTTTCCGGCAAGTTGACCCAATGGAGGGGACAGATCAGCGGGCATGTGGCTGCCGATACCTTGTATACCAAGGATTGGGGATTTGCGTTCACCGATTTCGAAAATGCCATGGACGGTGGCTGGGGAAGCCATGTCAGTTATGGAGTGACAGAGTTTGCTGCCCTGCGGGTGGCCAGTGCAATTTCTGAAGCTGAGCCTTCCGATGCCTTTCCACTCATCTCCTTTGCCAGGGTGATTCCCCGCCGGGGCAGCCTGGAGGTGGCCTGGTCTGCCGAGGACGACGGGCCCGGATTGGTCACTTCCCTTCACTACCGCATCAACCAGGGAAACTGGGAGTCAGTTCCCATGGACATGCCCGCGGAAACCGATCCCGTATCAGGGATCCGCAGCTATCGGGACACCCTTCGTTCCCTGGGCGAGAACGCAGTGGTGGACCTCTATATGACAGCCTCTGACCAGGGCGGACAGGAGACCCAATTCCCCGATACGTTCCTTACGGTGGCCTATCCGCTGGTATCAGGCCCCCTGTATATCAACGAGTTTTTGGCTTCAAACCAGGGCATTACCAGGGATGAATTCGGTGAATCTGACGACTGGGCCGAAGTATACAACGCCTCCGGGGATCCCCTGTGGCTGGCTGACTATTTCTTAAGCGATAACATGGGAAATCCGGGGAGATACCGTTTCCCCGAAGTTTGGCTTGAGCCGTCGAAATTTTACCTGGTCTGGCTGGATGGTGACACGGACCAGGGTCCCAGGCATGCCCCCTTCAAGATCTCAAAGGAAGGGGAAATGCTCCGGTTATCTGCAAGGCCGTCCCTGGGATTTGCCCTGGTGGACAGCATCCGGTTCGGACCTCAGGAGAGCAATGTATCGTGGGGACGCGAGGTGGATGGAGGTTTGGACTGGATCGCGTTTCCGTCACCCACGCCCCAATATTCCAACCTGCTGACCGGCATTCGGGAGATCCCGGCCCCATCGGCCCCCTTGAGCATATATCCCAATCCGGTCCATGCCGGCTTCTTCTATTTCAACAAACAGGTGAGCGGATCCATCTTTAACATGTGGGGACAGAAGATCATGGAGGTACAGGAAACGGATCATGTACGGATCCCATCCCTGGAACAGGGAGTGTATATTTTCAGGTCAGGGCAGGGGGAAACGCTGCGCTTTGTGGTAAGCCGCTAAATGGGACGTGGCTTCTGTTATTTGCGGAAATCTCCTTTTCGCGCACCCTTGTAACGGCCACCCTTTCCGGATCCTCCCTTGCGGGATCCCCCTTTGTAGGAACTGCCCCCGTGTCTGCCTCCTCCACGGCCACGGTATTTGGAAGGATCGTATTCAGGAGCTTCGCCAAATTCTTCAGGTACAGCGGATTTGGTGACTTGCTTCTCCAGGAGTTTTTCGATGCGGGCAAACTTGTATTGTTCCTCCTGGCTGATCAGGGTGATGGCGATCCCGTCCGTTTCGGCCCTGGCGGTACGACCGATGCGATGGATGTAATCTTCCCCTTCATGGGGCACATCGTAATTGATGATCAGCTCGATGTTATCCACATCAATGCCGCGCGAGAGCAAGTCTGTGGCTACCAGGATGTTGAGCTTGCGGTTGCGGAAATCAAGCATGATCTCCTCCCGCTGTTTCTGATCCAGGTCCGAGTGTATATCCTGGGCTTTCAGTCCTTCCCTTTTCAGTTGTCTCCCCAACTGTTTGGCAGATATTTTGGTGGAGCAAAATACGATGACACTTTTCAGGTCGCGGCCCTTCAGCAGGTGGGTGACCAGGGGGAGTTTCTGTGTTTCATATACAGGGTAGGCCACCTGCAATATCTTTTCGGCCGGTTTGGACACGGCAATATTCACTTCCACGGGCTGGTGCAATACCTTTCGGGCCAGTTTCCGGATCTCATCAGGCATGGTGGCGGCGAACATCAGGTTTTGCCTTTTTTGTGGCAGGTACTGAATGATTTTCATGATGTCATCATAAAAACCCATGTCCAGCATCCTGTCCGCTTCGTCCAATATCAGGTATTTCAGGCCGTCAAACTTCACATAGTTGTTGTTCAGATGGGCAATCATCCTGCCCGGGGTACAGATCACCACTTCGGTCCCTTCGCTCAGGGCTTTCTTCTCCCGGGCAAACAGGGTTCCGTCTCCTCCGCCATACACAGCGATGGAGCTTATGGGGGTAAAATAGGAAAAGCCCTCCATATGCTGGTCGATCTGCTGGGCCAGTTCCCGCGTGGGCACAATGACCAGGGCCCTGGTCTTGTTGGCCTCCCGGGAAGCTATGATATTCTGTATGACGGGAAGCAGGAAGGCTGCTGTTTTCCCGGTACCGGTCTGGGCCGAACCTATGATATCTTTTCCTTCAAGTATGGCAGGGATGGCCTGTTCCTGGATGGGTGTGGGCGATTCAAAACCCATGGCGCTGATCCCTTCCATCAGGTCGGGAGCGAATCCAAATTCACTGAAATTCAAGTTCTTCCTTTCTTGTGTTATTTACTGCAAAGATAGCCATTTATTCAGAGCTACCTCCAATTAAACAGCCATGGGATCAATTGGTTCGGCCCGGGTACACTTTCAGGGCCTCCGCCAGGGTCTCCATGGCATGGGCCAGGTCTTCTTTCTTCAATACATAGGCGATCCTGACTTCCTGTTTTCCCAGCCCTGGAGTGGAGTAGAAACCCGAGGCCGGGGCCATCATTACTGTTTGGTTCCTGTACTCAAAATCGCTGAGAATCCACTGGGAAAAGCGGTCCGCATCATCCACCGGCAGGTGAACCACGGTGTAGAAGGCCCCTTTGGGTTTGGGACAGAGCACTCCTGGCATCTGATTGAGTGCTTCTACCATGAAATCCCGGCGTTCTACGTACTCTGCATACACCTCCTTGAAATAGGTGGAAGGGGTATCCAGGGCGGCTTCACCGGCTACCTGCCCGTAGGAAGGTGGGCTCAGCCTGGCCTGCGCAAATTTCAGGGCAGTGGATATCACTTCCCTGTTTTTGGATATCAGGGTTCCCACCCTTACTCCGCACATGCTGTAGCGCTTGGATACGGAATCGAACATGATGACATGCTCCTCCAAACCTTCCAGGTCCATGGCTGAGATGTGCTTCTCCCCATCGTAACAAAACTCCCTGTATACCTCATCGGAAAAGAGGTAGAGGTCGTGCTTCTTCACAATTTCAGCCAGACGCTGAAGCTCTTCCCCGGAATAGAGGTAACCGGTGGGATTGTTGGGATTGCAGATGATGATCCCCCGGGTTTGGGAGGTGATTACTTTTTCGAACTCTTCTATGGGGGGCAGGGCAAATCCGCTTTCTATGCCGGAAGTGATGGGTACCACCTTGACCCCTGCGGCCACAGAAAAACCGTTGTAGTTGGCATAAAATGGTTCGGGTACGATCACTTCTTCGCCCGGATTCACGGTGGACATCAGCGCAAAGGAAATGGCTTCGGAACCGCCTGTGGTGACCAGCATTTCGGTATGGTCCACCTCTATGCCAATTCCCTGATAGAAGGCGGCCAGTTTGCGGCGGTAGCTCTCATGGCCAGCCGAGTGGCTGTATTCTATCACCTGTTCGGTCATGTTTTTTACGGCCTCACGGGCCACTTCCGGGGTTTTTATATCGGGCTGACCGATGTTGAGGTGGTAAACCTTTCTCCCTTTCAGCTTGGCCTCCTCGGCATAGGGGACAAGCTTCCGGATGGGAGAAGCCGGCATCAGTTTTCCTTTGGTAGAAATGCTAGGCATAATAATCTATTTCTTTGAGATCTCTTCTTCAGCCGGAGCTACCTTTCCCTTGATCTGCAGTTTCACTGGAGAATTGGCAGCGGTTGAGTACACATACACCGATTTTAGAAATGTACCGGTCGTGGCTGTATTGTACTGGACTGTAATCTTTCCGGAACTTCCGGGTTCAATGGGTTCACGGGGCCATTCCGGCACGGTACACCCACAGGTGGATCGTACCCGGTTAATTACAATGGCATCCTTCCCCAGGTTCTTGAACAGAAATGACCAGGTACCATCGCTATCCTGCAGAATTTCTCCATAATCGTGAAGGGTTTCCTCAAACCAGATCTCCTGGCCCTTTTTCAGGGCCTGGTCCTCTGAAGGAGCAGAACAGGCCGTTACCAGGAATAAGAGGCACAAAACGGGCGCAGCTGAAACAAAAGGATTCTTCATGTGTTTAATTTGCAGATCAAAAGTACTTCATTTTTCCTGAAGCGGGAAATGATAAACAACAGGAACTGGCTATATTCGCTGGAAATTATCAGCTTGGTATGAGAAAAACAAGACAGGAGATCAAAGACAAGGCCATACTGGAGGAAATCCTGTCGGGGGCTGAAATCTGCAGGCTGAGCATGTTGGATGGAGAGCTCCCATACATCATACCCGTCAATTACGGGTACCGCGATGGACATATCTATATCCACTCTGCTCCGGGGGGAAAGAAAATCGAGTTGCTTAAAAAAAACAACCTCATCTGTTTTGAGGTAGAGGATACGGTACAGATAGTGAAGGGGGAGGAAGCCTGCGACTGGACCACCCGCTACCGTTCGGTGGTGGGATATGGAACCATGGAGATCCTTACAGACGAGAAAAGCAAGCAAGATGGGCTGGAGGTGATCATGGCCCAGCATGGGGCTCCCGAACTGGACCACTTTGATGCGAAAAACCTGAAACGCATGGTGATCCTGAAACTACGTATTACCTCCCTGAACGGGAAACAATCCAGCAACTGGGACCATACATTTTAAACCTATGAAGCAAAAAATCGCCCTTGTTCTGTCCGGGGGAGGTGCCCGGGGAATCGCCCACATAGGGGTGATCGAGGAACTGGAAAAGCAGGGATATGAGATCAGCTCCATTGCAGGAACCTCCATGGGATCCATGGTCGGGGGTGTTTATGCCCTGGGAAAGATGGAGGAATTCAAGGAATGGGTCTGTTCCCTGGATAAATTGAAGATATTCGGCCTGGTGGATTTCACCTTGAGCAGACAGGGCCTGATCAAGGGGGACAAAGCACTGAAAAAAATGAAAGATTTCATTCCTGACACCAGGATCGAGGATTTGCCGATTCCCTATGCAGCGGTGGCTGCGGACCTGATCAATAACGAAGAAGTGGTCTTTAAAAAAGGCAGCCTCTACCACGCCATCAGGGCTTCCATTGCCATCCCTTCTGTGCTGACCCCGGTGAAGGAAAAGCACCGGGTATTGGTGGATGGAGGGGTGATGAACAACATCCCCTTGAACCATGTGGATCGCACGGAAGGGGACCTGCTGACAGCCGTATATGTGAATGCCAATGTGCCCGTTTTTACCCCTTCGCCAGAGGATAAGGAAGCCTCAAAAAAACGTTCTGCCTACCAGGAAAAGATCAAAGATTTTCAACGCCACCTCCTGCGAAAGCACCCCCAGGAGGATGAAGACGAGAATCTGGGATTCTTTTCCCTGATCACCCGAACCCTTGATTTGATGACCATGAAAATGGCCGATCAGGTGTTGCAGAACCACCAGCCGGATATCCTGGTTCAGATCTCCAGAGATTCCTGTTCCATGTTCGATTTTTACAAGGCAGAAGAGATGGTGGAGACAGGAAGGCAGGTGGCCAGGGCCACCCTCGCATCCTTCCGCAAAAGTTGAAAACTAGTAAGACACCTCAATATTCCAGACAAAGGCACGGATGCCTATGTCCTTGTGTTCTTCATCCAGCTTTTTCACCCCATCCAGCACGGCAGAGACTGATTCATCTTCCATCACCGCCAGGCGGGCCGTATTTTCCTCCGGCCATGTATGGGTGCCCATGTGCGGGGGACCATCCACGCTTCCCCGCCCCGTAAGACCGGTCCAGCGTGTGAATCCCCTGATGTTCAGCTTGTCAAAAAGATACTCAACCTTTTCGCTCTGGGACTGATTATATACTATAAATACTGCTTTCATGGTGCTAAGGGTTTTCGGGAAGGACTTCCCCGTTTCCGTTCAAAAAATCATATTCCACCGCTTTTTTGCGGCTGTCACTCCTGCGAAGCATCATGTGGTAGATCACAGGGACCAGGATCAGGGTCACAATGGTCGAGAAGATCAGTCCACCGATCACTGCAATACCCATGGGGCTCCAGATCTCTGAACCGGAACCTGTACTCATGGCCAGGGGCAGCATGCCCAGGATGGTGGTCAGCGAGGTCATCAGCACCGGACGCAGCCTTGATTTACCCGAAACCACGATGGCTTCCTTAAGCTCCACGCCCCGTTCACGCGTCAGGTTGATGTAGTCCACCAGCACAATGGCGTTCTTCACTACGATCCCGATGAGCATCACACCTCCCACCATGGAAATCACACTCATGGTGGTGCCGGTCACCAGGTGCGCCAGCACGACACCGGTAAAGGCAAAGGGAATGGAGAACATGATGATGAATGGCATTTTCATGGATTCAAACTGGGAGGCCATCACCAGGTAGGTCAGTATCAGGCTGAGTGCCAGCAGCAGAGTCAGGTCCATCATGGACTCCTGCATATCCTCCACGGCTCCTCCCATCTGTATGTTCACCTCCGGAGGAATATCCATCGAATTGATCTTTGACTGAACCTCCTGGGCCATTCTGTTCAGGGGCACCTTGTAGGGCGTGATGGAAACGGTTACCATCCGTTCCCTGTTCTTGCGTTCGATGTTGGGGGGCGACCAGTGCTCTTCAATATCGGCCACTTCTCCCAGCCGTATCACCTGGTTCTGATTGTTCATCAGGGCCATATTGTTCAGGTCGGAAAGTGAACTGCGCTCCTCTTCCACAAAGCGGACCACAATGTCATACTCATCGCCTTCCTCCCTGTAGCGGCTCATATAGGGCCCTTCCACACGGTTGCGCACCGAGTTTGCCAGGGTATAGGTATTCAGGCCGTGCTGGGCCATTTTCTCCCGGTTCGGGACAACCTGCAGCTGGGGTTTGGAAGGATCGCGGCTTACATTGATATTGGTGGCACCCTGAATGGTACTTACGCTGTCTGCCAGGGCATTGGCTATCAAAGAGGTGGACTCGAAATCATAGCCGTAGATTTCCACCACCACATTGTTTTCCGTGGTGCCTCCCATGCCTCCGTTGGGGACCACATCAAAGGTCACAATCTCCGGAATGGTCTCCAGGTATTCGCTGAGCAGGTTGGCCAGGTCCCACACATTGCGGTCTCGCGATTCCAGGTCAGTCAACGTAAAGCTAAGGTTGATCCGGTGCGATCCCGTCTCCATAAAGAGTGACATAAAGCCCCCCTGATCGTCGGAACCTGCGGAAGTGTAGTAGAACTGGGCTTCGGGCATATTCTCCTCGATGAAGGCATCGATCTTCCGGGCCACCTTGGTGGTCTCATCCACCCGGAGCCCGGTCTGCAGTTCAATGGCTGCGGTGAGGGATCCCTGGTCGGCTTCCGGCATGAATTCAAAACCCATTCCCCCGGCCATCATCATGGATCCCAGAAAGATCAGCAGGGCAATGATCAGGGTTCCCCATCGGAACCGCAGCGCCGTTTTCAGCTAACAGGCATAGAATCCGCTCAGCAAGTTCAGGAAGCGCCCGATGGTGCCATCATAACTGACCTTCCGCGGTTTCCTGCTTTGCTTTCTCAGCTTCATCAGTTTGGAGGCGAGCATGGGGGTCAGGCTGATGGCGCTGAGGGTGGAGGTGACCACGGTGATGGTCACAATGTAACCCAGGGGCCGGAACAATTCGCCGGTCATTCCTCCGATCAAAGTCAGGGGCAGGAATACCGCCACCACCGTCAGGGTGGTCACAATGACCGCCAGCCATACCTCATTGGTGGCATAGAGGGCCGCCTCCCGGGGCCTGGATCCTCGTTCCACGTGTTTGGTGATGTTTTCAAGCACCACAATGGCGTCGTCCACCACCATCCCGATGGCAATGGACAGGGAGGAAAGGGCGATGATGTTGATGGAACCGCCCGAAATGTACAAGTAAATAAAGGAGACGATCAGGGAGATGGGAATGGTCAGGATCACGATAAAGGTGGCCCTCCAGCGCCCCAGAAAGAATAGTACCACCAGGATGACGGCAATGGCCGCATACATGAGGGTGTTGGTCAGGTTGTCGATCGAATCCACGATGAAGTCGGAAGAATCAAAGAAGGTGGTGATCTCGATATCCTCGGGGAGGGTCTCGATAAGTTCGGGCATCATGGCATTGATCTCCCGGCATACCTCGACGGTATTGGCACCCGACTGCTTCTGGATGATGATCCTCATTCCTGTCTTGCCGTTCAGTCGCTCATCCAGCGACGTGTCGCGGATGGTATCCCGGATGGTGGCCACATCCCTCAGGTAAACGGTCTGCCCGTTAAAACTGGCCAGAACGATGTCTTTCATGACATCGCTGGAAGAGAATTCGCCCTGGATCCGCAGCGGATAATCCATCATTCCCATTTCCAGATTGCCTGCAGGAAGGTTCAGGTTCTCTGCATTCAGCACTGCTGCTATCATTTCCACGCTGATGTTGTAGGATTCCATTTTCCTGGGATCGATGTCCACCTGGATCTCGCGACCCGGGGCTCCCATCAATCCCACGGACCCCACCCCGTCGATCCGGTTCAGCGGATTTACGATTTTCTCGTCCAGGATGTTGGCGATGGCTGCATAGCTTTCCTCGGCCGTAACCCCGTAAAAAAGCACCGGCATGGCACTGGAACTGAATTTGAACAACATGGGCTTGTCCACCTCATCTGGGAGGAACTGCTCCACAAAGCTGATCCCGTCCCGCATTTCGTTGGATGCTTCATCCAGGTTGGTCCCCCATTCAAATTCACAGACCACGATGGACATGTTGTCGCGCGATACAGAGGTAATGTTTTTCAGATTGGACACCGAGTTAAGTCCATCCTCAATGGCCCGGCTCACATTGGTTTCAATATCAGCGGCGCTGGCTCCCGAATAGGTCGTAATGACCGATATGGCCGGGAAATCAATATCGGGATAGAAATCGATGGGCAGCTTGTTCAGGGAGTAAAATCCCATTACCAGCAAGGCCACAAAGATCATGATTGTCGTGATCGGTCGCTTGACCGCGTTTCCGTAGATACTCATCTTCGATGCTTTTAAATTATTCGGCCACTACATTTACTCTGTCACCATCATCCAGCCTGGACTGACCGGCATAGATCAATTCCTCTCCGCCCTGAATGTCCGGGGAAGAGATTTCCAGCTGGTCGTCTATTCTGTTCAATACCTGCACGGTCACTTTTCTGGCGGTCCCGTTCTCATGCAGCATCACGTACCTCTGGTTGGTCCCGCTTTGCTGCAGAACGGCGATGGAGGGCACGATCAGGGCTTCGGTCTCTCCCATGTGCAGGCTGACCCGGGCAAACATCCCGGGCTTAAGGGTATGTTGCTTGTTGGGAACCTTTACCTCCACGGCAAAAGTCCGGGTAGCCGCATTGATGGTGGGATGGATCCTGAAGACCCTTCCGGTGAATTGCAGATCGGGATACACATCGGTGGTCACGGTGGCCACCATGCCTTCCTTCACCAGGGGCAGGTAGGACTCACTCAGGTTGACCATCACTTTGACAGGATCGAGCTGCATCATGGATACCAGGGCGGCTTTTCCAGACGGGGTGTTGGGTGCAGGGGAAAAAAGCTCCCCGTCATTGAAGTACTTTCCGGTGATGATCCCGGAGTAAGGGGCCCTGAGAAGGGTATTCTCCTCCAGGTTGGTCAGGACCAGCTCGGTGGATTCCACCTGCGCTTTCATCTGGTCGTAGGCCTGCTGGGTGATGGAACCATGTTTGATCAGGGTGTCCATCCTGGCCAGGTCCGTTTTCAGCTGCTGGTATTGCAAGCGGGTCTGGTCCAGCTGGGTGCGGTCCATTTCCACCAGCAGTTGCCCCTTTGTTACCCGGTCGTTGACATCCACCTTCACCGAGCGGATTCTTCCCTGCAGGGATGGGCTCAGGTGGGTTTCCTCAAAGGCCACTACGGTGGAGGTCACTATTTGTTCCACGGCGGTTTCCCGGTAGTCCAGTGGCATGACCTTCACGGGCTGTATTTTTTCTACCGGGGCGTCAGCCGCAGTTGCGGTTCCGGGAGGCTGCATGTTGCAGGAAATCAGGAGGGCACCGGCAAGCACGGTGAGAAGGGCATTCTGTATTGTTTTCATAAGGGCTGTAGTTTTCATGATGGGTATTAATTACAATGGCTTGGATTAAAGGGTGTTCATTAATTTGTCGAGTTGCAGTTTGGCATTCATCACCTCCATGATGGCCGTGAAGTAATTGCTTTCCGCGTCCAGGTAGTTGCTGTTGGCCTGGGTCAGTTCCAGGCTGGTGGCCATCCCCTGTTCGAATTTGCGGCGGTAGCTGTCATAGACCCGTTGTGCGACTTCCACGTTTTCCTGCTGGGTATAGAAGTTATCCAGCGAACTTTGCAGGTTGTATTTGAACTGCTTTTCCTGCAGGCTGAGCTGGTCTTCCAGGATGCTTTTGTTGATCTGGGCCATGTTGTATTCGATCCGTGCCTGGTCGACCCGGGCCTTGCGCATGCCGCTGGAAAAGATGGGTACCGACATATTCAGTCCCACCAGGTGGTTGGGATTCATATCAAAACCGGAGGTCAGGATCTTGGCATTGTAGTTGTAAAAGCCTGTAATGGAAGGCGCATAGTTCCACTGTTCCAGTCCCAGCATTTTCTTGCTGATCTCCTCCTGGGTCTGCATGAGCTGATAGGTGGCGTTGTCCTCAATGGCAAAGGGGGCATCCAGGGCGCTTTCAGCCTGCATATCGGTAAACAGCGTTTCCAGGTCGTCGCTCAGCATCAGATCCACATTGGCGTCGATCCCCAATTGGAAGCGCAGCATGTTGTAATTGAGCTCCAGGTTCCGCTGCATGGCGTTCCTTGCATCGGAAAGTTGATTTACGGTGATCCGCAGCTGGTCCACATCGGTCTGCTCGGCCATTCCGCTCTTATACATGATCCGGGTTTGCTCCAGGGTTTCCTCCAGGTTTTCCACGTTCCGTTCCAGAATCTCAAGGGTTTCCCCGGTGATCAGCACCAGGTAGTAGGCGGAAATGACCGATTCTTTGATATTCAGCTCATTGTATTCATAATTTTGTTCGGAGATCAGCCGACCCAGTTTGGCCGTCTGGATACGTATTATAAGCAGAATGGCCGTGGGGGGAAGCATGGATTGCAGCTGAGCTTCATAGTAAGTATTTGCCGCAAGCGTGGCCACATCATTCTGTGTATAGAAGGGAAAAACGGCTGCGGTCTGGTCATAAGCATCCTGCAATTGCTGAGGGGAGAAGGAAGGTGTTTCGCCCGTTCCAAAATTAAAGGCCAGTTCATAGTTGAAGTAGCTCAGGTAATCCATGGTTCCGTCCACCTGCGGGAGCCCCGCGGCAATGGTTTCCCAGATGCTCCTTCTGGAGCGTTCCACCTCGAGGCGTGCATTTTGCAGCGATTTATTATAGGTGATGGCATGATCGATGGCTCCCTGGAGGTCCAGGATCAATTGATCGGGGAGTTCCTCGCTGGGGGCCGGCTCCTGGGCCACTCCCGGGAGTATGGATCCCATGGCCAGGAACAGGATGATGGCAATTCTGCTGATGGTGTGTTTCATATCAATGGACTGTTTCATGCGATTCATTATTATGGGTTCATAAGGGGCTTTGATTCCTGAAGGAGCTTTCGGCCCTTTTTGGTGGACAATCCCCTGAAATATGGAATGATCATGTGTTCGAATAAATCTTTCCGGTCAAATCCCTCTTCCACCAGGCTGCTGTCGTGCCCGAACAGATCGAAAAGGGCATGAAGGGCCCGGTTCACAATATCCAGTTGAAGGTCCTTTCGGAAGATCCCCTGTTCCATTCCGGTTTCAAAAAGCTTCTGGGTGATGCTGTAATCACGGATATCTCCCGGATGGGCAAATTCTTTGTAGACCGACCTGTGGTATTTTTTGAAGTCGTGAAAGAAGAGGGGATTCATCTGGGACACCTGGGCGACCGTAAGTTTCATGATGCGGAACAGGGCCTCAATGACGTGGTCCGATTCATCTATGATCCGGTGGGCATTCTCCCTGGTCTGCTCCTTGTAATATTTGAGGACCTCCAGCAAAAGGGTATCCTTGTCTTTGAACCGTTCATAGATGGTGCGCTTGGAAATCCCCATCTCCTCGGCCAGGGCATCCATGGTCATGCTGCGGATGCCGTACTTTCCGAACAGGATTCCGGACTCTGCAATGATTCTTTCTCTGACTTCCACGCGCTGTATTTTCGGCAAGTATAT
>CBDTYO010000068.1:0-13014 GCA_965364615.1 uncultured Bacteroidia bacterium | reverse complement strand
GGCACGGTTAGCACAAAGGTACTTTGGGAATGGAAGGTAAATTCACTGCCGGCACCCACGCAGGGATTGCCCAGGATGGTCCAGTCTCCCAACATGGAATCTGCCACTGCCACCTCGGCTGCATTGGGGCTCCAGCCGGTGCATCCCGAAGAGACGATGTAATAGCGGCCTGCATGCCTGAATACCGCCGGGGCCTCCCTGAACATGCCTTCAAACTGCCGGCTGTAGGTCCCGGAGGGTTCCAGGTAGTCTTCCGTCAACAGGGAGATGTATAGGGTCGCATTGACCTCGGAACTGTACACATGGTAGGCCCTGCCATCCTCGTCTTTGAAGAGCGTCATGTCGCGACTCATCTGTCCGTTGGGACGGATGCTTTTTAGGTACTCGAAGGGTCCGGTGGGACTGTCACTGACAGCCACCCCTGCCCTGGCATAGTTGTAGTCGACCGAATCGATGTGCATCCACATCACGAATTTACCGGTGGCCTCGTTGTAGATCACCTTGGGGCGTTCGATGATTCTGCTTGTGTGCAGATCATGGGATGGGTCGCCGGTTACCGGAGCCAGGGCCACTCCTTCATAGTTCCAGTTGTAAAGGTCCCGGGACGAATAACAGCTCACGCCTCCCGCATCGGTCCGGTATCCCTCCCAGTCATGGTTCACCTCGGGGAGCCAGGTTTCGCCCGCTTTGATCTCTCCGTACCAGTAGTAAGTCCCTTCATGAAAGAGGATTCCGCCGCCGTGCGCATTGATGGGATGCCCCTTTGTATCGGTCCATGTTGCACCAGGGACAAACTCGTGGTGAATAGCGCTCTGAACGCAGGAAACCAGAAAACAGGACAAAAGGGGGATCAAAAACAGCAGGGATCCTGGTCCGGAGCGTTTCCGGAACTGGCTTAATGACTGTCAATATCATTGACCATCAAGATCATGTGCCACAGGGATTTAAGTATCTCCTCCAGGTACTCCTTCACCGCGCGGGTGCTTCCCGGCAACACAAACAGCAGGGTCTTGCCCGCGATCCCTGCCACCGATCGGCTAAGCAGGGCATTGGGATTCACCATCCCGTGCTTCACCCTGATCAGGTCCATGATGCCGGGTATCTCTTTTTCAATGTGGGCCCTGGCCACCTCTGGGGCGATATCGCGGGAGCCCAGTCCCGTGCTTCCCGTGGTGATGATCAGATCTGTTCCTTTTTCAATGGCTGCCGATAGTTCCAGGGAAAAAAGCTCCTGGCTGTCGGGGATGACGAGGGAATCCGCTTCAAGGACAAGCTCTTTTTGCCTGAACCACCTGTCCACTTCTTCCCGGACCAGTTTGCCGCTGCGATCGGGATAGATGCCTGCTGCAGCACGGTCGCTGAGGGTGATCACCTTGAGGCTGAACTGCTTGGGCTGGTATTCGAGCGCATCGCCCGCTTTCAGACTCCCTCCCTGAAGCACCCTGCAGAAGATCCCCTCATCGGGCATGATGCACTCGCCCGTATCCTTGTAGATGGCACATCGCTTCCCATGGCATTTCTTTCCCACCTGGGTCATCTCGAGAAGCACTTCACCGCATTGAAAGCGGTCCAGGGGGTGTGCATGGTGAAGCACGAATCCTTCGGTGGTGATGTTCTCCCCGAAGCCTCCCATGGGCACCTGGCTTTGGGTGTTTTGCTCGTACTTCCGGATGCTTTCCACCGACAGGAGGCTTACCTGGCGGTGGTGGGGCCCTGCGTGGGCATCTCCCTCAATTCCCAGGTCCGTGAGCTGGATCTCCTGGACCGGTAATTTCACCTGGCCTTTCTTTTCCGAGGTGTTGACCGACCTGACCATTGCATGCTTCTTCATTCGCTGATATCCTCCTTTTCCTTTTGGACCAGCCTGATCCCTTCCATTGTCATTTCTTTGTCCAGGGCCTTGCACATGTCGTAAATGGTCAGCAAGGCCACGGTAACTCCGCTCAGGGCCTCCATTTCCACCCCGGTTTTCCCGGTACAGCGTACCCTGCAAAATGCACAGATGCCTTCCGCCCGCAACTCGAATTCCACCGACACCTGCTCCAGGGCCAGGGTATGGCAGAGGGGTATCAGGGAAGCTGTGGACTTGGCGGCCTGGATGCCTGCGATCTGTGCCACGGTGAGTACGTCTCCTTTTTTGACCTGGTTTTCCCTGACGGCCCTGAGGGTTTCCCCCTTCATCCGGATCATCCCGGTGGCTTCCGCCATTCGTTTCTGCAGAGCCTTCTCCCCCACATCCACCATACGGGCCTTTCCTTCCTTGTCTGTATGCGTCAGCTCTTTTCCCATAATCATCCGCCAATGCGGTAAAATGTACTCCGAGTGTTGGCTTTTCCCTTCCAGGGTTTATAACCAAGGGCCATCTCGAAGGCTCCCCGGATCCCATATTCGTCTATGCTGTATTCCTTTTCGCTGAAGAGGCAGGGAATGAAACGCCCGTCCACAGTGAGCCTCATTCTGTTGCATGCAGCGCAGTGTCCGCCCTGGCCTCCTTCCACCTTCCAGAACTTACCCCTTCGCAGGTCCATTTGCCGGATGAAGCGCAAATGCAATTCCCTGGTCTGGCAGAACTCCCTGAGATCCTCCATCTCGTCCGGTGAGGTTTCGGGAGTGAGGACACAATTGATTTTGATGGGGCTCAGCCCGGCTTCCTGGGATGCATCGATTCCCTTCAGTACTTTCTGCAGGGAACCTCCCAAGGTAAGCTCCCTGTACCGGACCGGATCCAGTGTATCCAGGCTGATGTTCACCCGCTTCAGCCCATGTTGGGCCAGGGTCCTGGCCTTTCCTGCCAGGAGTTGACCGTTGGTGGTCATGGCCACCTCACGGATCCCTTCAATGCCTGAGATCATCTGCACCAGTTTTTCAATGCCTGGTCTGACCAGGGGTTCTCCACCGGTCAGCCTGACCTTATTGATCCCCAGCGGGGCCAGGATGCGGACGATATCGGCAATATGCTCCAGGCTGAGCATCTGCTGGCTGCCCTGCCTGCCAATAAGCTCGGAAGGCATGCAGTAGCTGCAGGCCAGGTTGCAACGGTCGGTGACCGAGATCCGCAGGTAATTGATCTCTCTGTTAAATGAGTCGTACATCCACTTCTTCTCCTTTTTCAAATGTAGTTCTTCCCGCTGGCATTTCCGCAAATCCGGCCAGATTGCCCAATGCATGCAGGTGTGCGGAACCATGGTATTTCACTGGGGCGCATCCTCCCCGGGGGGTCAGCACCACTGGTAAAAAAAACAGGCGGTCACTTTTCCTGCGGGCAAATCCTGTTTCCATGCGGCAGCGGATGTGCCTGTGCGATGGGTCTCCACCGGCCGACCAGGTCAAAAAAGGTCTTGCCACCATTTCGAATTGCACATAGCAGGATACCGGGTTGCCCGACAGCCCGAAACACACTTTCCCCCCTCTTTGGGCAAAGCTGAGCGGTTTGCCCGGCTGCATGGCCACGCGTTCCAACTCCAGGCTGAATCCCAGGTCGTGCAGCACCCCGGGGACCAGGTCAAATTCTCCCACCGAAGCACCGCCGGTGACCAGCAGCAGGTCGTAGCGCTCCATCAGTCCGGAAATCTTTTCCGTCAGCAGGTCCTTGTCATCCTTCACAATGCCCGCCATCTCTGCCGCATGGCCCGCCCTGTGCACCTGGGCAGCCAGCTGCACCGAATTGGAGTTCCTGATTTGTGCTCCTGCCGGTACTTCCGATACCTCCACCAGTTCGCTTCCTGTGGCCAGGACCGCTACCCGGATCTTCCGGCTGACCCATAGCCCGGCTGTTCCCGCCGCTGCCAGAATGCCCACATGCTGAGGTTCCAGGCAGGTACCCTTCTCCAGGAGCAAATCTCCCTGGCGCAGGTCCTCCCCTTTCGGGGAAATATAACTTTCGCTGTAGCTTCCGGTAAAACGTATGGTGTTGCCCGGTTCCGTGACCACATATTCCTGCATGATCACGCAGTCGGCCCCCTCCGGCACTTGTCCGCCGGTCATGATCCGGCTGCATTGTCCCGCTCCCACCGCTTTGGAGGGAACCCGACCTGCCGGAAGTATTTCAAGCACTTCCAGGGGACCAGGCAGGTCCTCCTTCCTGCAGGCATAGCCATCCATGGATGCCTTGTGAAAGGGGGGCATATCACGGTCAGCCCTCAGCTCCTCGGCCAGGAACCTTCCGGGAGCATCGGCCAGGGCAATCCTTTCTGTGCCCGGTGAGAGGAGGTGTTTCCTGACTATCTGCAGTGCTTTGTCCAGTTCAACCATCTCCCACCTGCTTTTACATGACATAGAGTTTGATACTTGCCATCAACAACACGGCGGTCACCAGGTATTTCAGTTGCACTGCGGACAGGCGGAAACTGCCCGACCACGAACCTGCCAGTCCCCCTGCCACCACCACCACGATCCAGAGCAGGATCGTGGGAGAAAGTGCCATGCCGGCCACCAGGTGACCGCTCAATCCCGCCAGGGAGTTCAGGAATATAAAGGCCGCCGATACCGCCGCGGTCTCCTTCATTCCCGCCCACCGGGTGAGCAGGAGCAAGGGGCTCAGGATGATCCCGCCGCCGATCCCGATCATCCCCGCAAAAAAGCCGATGATGGCCCCGCTCAGCAAGGCAAGAGGTATGGAAAGTTTCCTGGATTCACCTTCCGAACCCCGCGGTCTGATGACAATACGCAGGGCTGCTACAAACAGGCATGCCCCCAGGATCTTTTTGTACAATTCGGGACTGATCTCCAGGGTGGCTCCCAGGAAGGCCATGGGGATGGAGGCCGCTGCAAATGGAAGCAGGATCCTGAGACGGAAATGTCCGGCACGGTAATAGGCTATAAAGGCAATGCTTGAGACAAAAAGGTTCAGCACCAGCGCCGAAGGTTTCATCAGCACCACTTCCACCCCGAAAAGGGCCATCAGGGCCAGGTATCCACTGGCCCCACCATGGCCCACCGATGAATAGAGGAAGGCAATGGTGAACATGGCCAGCAGAAATAAAAGTTCAACTTGCATAGCAAAGCTGCAATATAGAAAATTATTTCCCGGGCTATGATTCCCGGATCAGACCGATTTCAAGGCTTCCAGCACCCGTTCAGGAGTGATGGGCAAGCGGGTCACCCGTGCTCCTGAAGCATCAAATATGGCATTGGCCACCACGGCGCCCATGCACACTATAGGCGGTTCGCCCCCGCCATAGGGTACCGGGTCGTCGGAATCCACCAATATGGCCTTCAGCTCCGGGACCATGTTGAACTGGGTAATCCCATAGGTATCATAATTCCGGGTGAGCATCTTCTTACCCTCGAATTGGATCTCTTCCTTAAGAGCGTACCCCAGACCCATCAGCATGCAGCCCTCGGCCTGGATGATCGCTCCCTGGGGATTGACCACCATTCCCATATCCTGGCAACTCAGCGCCCGTTTGACTTGCACATAGCCCGTACTGGTATCCACTTCCACTTCCACAAAGACCACCACATCGGTCCCCACGTCCACGCCAGCAGCCATTCCAAATCCTCTACCGCTGGGCCCCTTGGCCGGGGTCCATCCAAAGTGTTCGGCTCCCTCTTTCAATACCCGGGTCATCCTGGGATTTTTTTCCAGGTGGCGCAGCCTGAACTCCAGGGGATCGACGCCTGCGGCAGCCGCCATGATATCGATCTGGGATTCACGCGCAAAGGTATTTGTATTTACGCTGGGAGCCCTCCAAGCCCCTGTGAAGAAGATATGGCTCTCGACACCCCGGGGAGCAAAGAGGGCCCTGGTCCTGTGATGGGGGATGTCATAGAAATGGGGTGCCTCGCGGCCCCCGCCCATATGCGTGGCATAGTCCCAGTGGGTGATCCGGCCTTCATTGTTTATTCCGGATTGGATCTTCACCACGGCGGCAGGACGAAGCCTGTCATACATGAATTCTTCTTCCCTGGAATATACCAGTTGAACCGGCTTCCCGGTGAGCTTGGCCAGCCGGGCCGCTTCCACGGCCTGGGGATTGTATATTTTCCCCCCGAAACCGCCCCCGATGAATATGGGAAGCAAACGCACATCCTTCACATCCATTCCCAGTTCTTCCGCAATGCTTTCCTGGGTGGGATAGGGCGTCTGGCAAGAGGCCCAAACCTTCAGTTTGCCCTCTTCCATCACGGCAGTGGCCGAATGGTTTTCAATGGGGGAATGGGCAATGTAGGGATCCTTGTAAGTGATGTCAAACAATTGATCGGCTTCGCTTTCTCCCTGGCCCAGGTCGCCCCCCGAATCCAGCTCACGTGCCTCGGTGGAGACTTTCAGTATATGATCATAAAAGCTTTCATGATCCAGATCCAGTTCTTCCTCCTCCCATTTGGGTTTGAATTTGGCCACAGCCAGCTCGGCCACATGCCTCAGGGGATGCAAAGCGGCCACCAGGTCACCGTCCTGGACCACTTGCACACCTTCCATGGCCTCCGCATCTTTGGTATTGACCCTTTTCAGGGTGGCTCCAAGGGAGGGTGGCCGGAGGATACAGGCCTGCATTAGTCCGGGCAGCCGGATATCCCCGGCATATTTGGCCATGCCTGTGACTTTTTCAAAGGCATCCGCCCGGAATTGCGACTTGCCCATGATCCTGAATTCTGAGGGATCCTTCAATTTTACCGACCCGTCATGGGTTTCCATGATCTCCTTGCCCTTTGTAAGCTGGCCGTAGGTGATGCTTTTTCCTGAACCGGAAGTAGTCATGACCACAGCTCCTTGGCGGCCATGTCCAACAGAATGGCCCGGGCCCTGGCAGCGACGGCCCTCAGTACCTCACCGAAAGTCCGGGTGGAAAGGGAGCCATAGGTGCCCTCGTTCCAGGGGCACAGGTCTGTATCACCCATGATCATGTCCACCATTTCCAGGTTCACATCCAGCTCATCGGCCAGTTCCATGGGCAAAGAGGTAATGGGTCCCTGTCCCATCTCCACCTTTCCCACATAGAGCTTGACCCTGCCATCTTCGCCAATCCTGAGAAATGCATTGACTCCTGGGGCCTCTGCGCGGTCCTGTTGAATCCCGCCCTGGAGGGGCATCTCGCCGATGGAAAACGCTACCACCAGTCCTCCTCCGAAGCGCTTCATAAATCCCCTGCGATTGATGTCGTAGGGTTTGCGCATGCTTTTGAACAATCTTTCGTTGTATTGTTTGTCTGTTTTCATGGCATCACGGTTTTAGTCATTCGTTTTCCGGCATTCTGAATGGCCTCAATGATCCTGCCATGGGCACCGCAGCGGCAGAGATTCTCATCCATGGCGATGATCACCTCTTCCCGGGTGGGTTCGGGATTGGTCAGAAGCAGTCCGTAAGCGTTCATGATCATGCCGGGCGTGCAATAACCGCATTGCAGGGCGTCCAGTTTCATGAATTCGTCCTGAAGGGGATGGAGGCTGCCGTTCATGGCAAGGCCTTCAATGGTCAATACGTCGCTACCTTCGACAGCGGTGGCCGGGGTGATGCAGGATCGAACCGCTTCACCGTCCACGATGACCGTGCAGGATCCGCAATAGCCTGAACCACAGCCAAACTTGGTACCGGTGAGGTTCAGCCGTTCCCGGAGCACCCCCATGAGGGATTCTTCCGGCATCACCGTAGCGCTGGTGCCCTCGCCATTTACTGTAAATTGGATTGTCTTCATATGCACTGCTTTGGTTTCATTTTGCCCTAATTTACTAAGAACACTCTTTGTATTCAATATAAATACCCTGTTATTCCCACAAACATTTACCAGGGTGATATTTAAGGTGGATTCCGGGACCGGCTATTTTGGGAGTCCGGGGTGTCCATTTCCTGAAAACCGAAGGTAACATCCTTGTTACATTTTTCCCATGCTGTGGTTTTCATAGGATTCTGAAATTTCTAGATTGCTTACTATATATCACTCATAATCAATGTTATATGGCAACAACAGTATCAAGAAACAACGGGGTAAAATGAATCCCAAAACGCCAGATGTAACAGGTATGTTACATGGCCATTTCCCGGAAATGGCTCCCTGTCCTGTGGGACGAATGAGCGCCCGATCGAGGCAGGTATACCCGCAACAGTTCAGACGAATTTCCTATCTTACAGGGGCAAATCCGTGACATGAAACTTCGCAGATTGTTCCTTATCATTACGGCCTTTGCCATCGCCATGGCTTACCTGGAAAGTGCGGTGGTGGTCTACCTGAGAGAAATCCTCTATCCGGAGGGTTTTGATTTCCCCCTTACACAGATGCCGGTAAGACTGGCAGTCACCGAATTGCTTCGCGAAGTGGCCACCGTGGTGATGCTGGTCACCCTGGGCATGCTCGCAGCCCGCCGGTTCAGCACCGGATTTGCCTGGTTTATCTACAGTTTTGCCATCTGGGACATCTTCTACTATGTCTTCCTATGGCTGTTGCTGGACTGGCCCCAGTCTCTTATGACCTGGGATATCCTCTTCCTGATCCCCACCACCTGGACCGGTCCGGTCCTTTCGCCGGTGCTGGTCTCCCTGACCATGATCCTGCTGGCCGTGATCATCCTGCTGGAAGCGGAAAAAGGCCGTGATACCCGCATTCCCGGAAAGATCTGGGCCGGACTGATCCTGGGATCGACGATCCTGATCTTCGGATTTATCTTTGACTATTCGAGGCACATGCTGATCCACTTCAGCTGGCTGGAAATGTTCCAGCTGAAAAATCCTGAGGTACTGGAAGTGGCCACGCGCTATATTCCGCACCGTTTTCCCTGGTGGATATTCGGGATGGGAGAGCTGGTCATATTGGGCACCATCGGATGGTACAGAACTTTGATCAAACATACATAGCCCCATGAGCAAAACCAGAGAACCCTTTACCGTGAAACAGAGGCTGAACAGCTTCCGGTACGCATTTGCCGGGATCCGGAACCTCCTGGTGTATGAGCACAACGCCAGGATCCACCTGCTGGCAGCCATCCTGGCCACCATCCTGGGCGCAGCTCTGAAGATCGCCCCCTGGCAATGGGCCGTCCTGGCCATGGCCATTTTCGGGGTGTTTATTGCGGAAATATTCAATTCGGCCATCGAGCGGCTGTCCGATGTGGTGTCGCCCGGCCACCACGAGGAAATCAGGAAGGTCAAAGATTACTGCGCTGCTGCTGTGCTTCTGGCAAGCATACTGGCAGTCATCGCCGGTTTGATTATTTTCCTTCCGGAACTGATAAGGGTATTATGAACAGACCTTATATAGAAGAACGCAGCTTTGAAAGAATGGCCTTCTCAGATTCCAGGATGGAGAAGGGCGACTACGAATTATGCACCTTTGCTTCCTTTGATTTTTCAGGGGCGGACCTGTCCGGGTTCAGGTTCATCGATTGTGCCTTCACCGCCTGCAACCTGAGCAATGCCAACCTGGAGAAAGCCTCCTTCCAGGATTGCGAATTCTGGGAATGCAAAATGCTGGGGCTGCATTTCGAACACTGCAATCCCCTGGGGCTGTCCTTCATCTTTGAGAACTGTCAGCTTAACCACTCTTCCTTCTACCGTCTGAAACTGGGCCGGATCCGCTTTTCCAACTGCCAGCTGGGGGAAGTGGACTTTGCGGAGGCCGATCTGAACGGAGCCTGCTTCGACCAGTGCGACCTCCTGGGCGCCAGCTTCGACAATACCCTGCTGGAAAAGGCCGATTTTGCCAGTGCCTTCAACTACTCCATCGACCCTGAAAACAATTACCTGAGGGGAGCCAAATTTTCACTCCCTTCGGTGACCGGGTTGCTGAATAAGTATGATATTGATATCCAATAAAACACACCCCATGAAATC
Source organism: uncultured Bacteroidia bacterium (assembly GCA_965364615.1). GTDB lineage: Bacteria > Bacteroidota > Bacteroidia > Bacteroidales. The sequence goes on along the minus strand of CBDTYO010000068.1, from coordinate 3,251 downwards.
CAAACGACTAAGCCGAAGAAAATTCATCGCCAGCACCTCTGCCGGTGCTGCCGGAGCCATCCTTACTCCTACATTGCCTGCCTTCGGATCTGCCAGTGGCGCAGCCTTCGGATCTGCCAGTGGTGCAGCCTCCGAATTGGCCCTGACTGGCGGCACCCCCGTCCGGACCCGCCCATGGCTGGACTGGCCCGTATGGGATCCGGAAGCGGAGAAACCCATGATGGAACTGCTGAGGAGCGGCAACTGGTATCGCGGGGATGGAAACCTTTGCCGGGAATTTGAAACACAGTATGCCCGGCTCATCGGGGCCAGGCACGTCCTGGCCACCGCCAGTGGAACCACGGCCCTGATCACATCGCTGCACACCATGGGAGTAGATGCGGGCGATGAAGTGATCGTCTCCCCCTATACCTTTATCGCCACCTACAACGTGGTATTCAACCAGAAAGCCCTTCCGGTCTTTGCGGACACCAACCAGGAGACCTTCACCATTGATCCGCACAAAATCGAGGAACGGATCACCGACCGGACCCGGGCCATTCTTCCGGTCCATATCTTCGGCCTTCCGGCTGACATGAAGCGGATCCTGGCCCTGGGAGAGAAGCACCAGCTTCCTGTGATCGAAGATGCCTGCCAGGCCTGGCTGGCAGAGTATGGGGGGAAAATGTGCGGCACCCTGGGTGACCTGGGCTGTTTCAGTTTCCAGAATTCCAAGCATATTCCTTCCGGGGAAGGCGGGGCCATTGCAGGCAGCGACGAGGAACTGATGGACCGCTGCTTTGCCTACCACAACTGCGGAAGGCCCCATGGTGCCTCCATGGCGGGGATGGGTGAGAATCCCGTCAGGGGATGGAACAAACGATTGACCGAAATCCAGGCCGGAATCCTTCTCTCCCAGATGGAGAGGGCCCGGCAGGATGCGGACAAGCGCCTTGAAAATGCCCTGTACCTGGATGCAAGGCTGAAAGAGGTTCCCGGCATCATTCCCTACAAACTGGCCGACGGCGCCACCCGTTCAGCCTATCATTTCTATCCCTTCCGCTATAAGAAGGAGCATTTTGACGGGCTCACCAGGGATCAGTTCAGGAACGCCCTCAGGGCTGAAGGGATCCCCACTTACGGAGGCTACGGAAAACAGTATTTTGACGGGCTCATTGAGGAGGCCATCAGTTCCCGGGGTTATCAGCGGCTCTTTTCCTCCCAACGGCTGAACAGGTACCGGGAGGAACTGCACCACCTGCCTGAAAACGATCAGCTCACCGAAGAGGCTGTGATGCTTTTCCAGAACATGCTGTTGGCCGAACGTTCAGACATGGACGACATTGTGAACGCGATCCGAAAAATCTATGAGAACCGGAAACAGCTGCTGTAGCGGTTCCATCCTGACGGCCTCCTGGTTGAACATCCTTTTCATATATTCCAAACGGAACGCCATGCTCAGGGAGTAAACCATGAAAGGCCGGGAGGATATTCAGCCGGGAATCACCCAGCTTCCATTTCACGTTCCACCAGGAGAGCAGGGCTGTGTCTCCGGGTAAGTATGTGCCATACACCCTTCATACCCTTGTGGGTCATGGATTTATGACGCGGGCAAAAAACAAATTGACTGTATTCTTGCACCGGTTGGGAATAAATCACAAATTGCTGAATATAATTCTGAAAACATGACCGACAAGCAATGGGACGATATAAAGGCCGTGGTGGAAGGAGAGCTCCTCTCTCCCCTGCCGGTGGGTTTTATCATTGACTCCCCCTGGTTGCCCAACTGGCATGGCATTTCCATCCTTGACTATTTTTCCAGCGATGCCCTGTGGATGGAAGCCAATATGAAAGCCATCGGGGACTTCCCCGGGGCCATGTTCCTCCCTGGTTTCTGGGCCGAATTTGGCATGTGCGGGGAGCCCAGTGCTTTCGGGGCCCGTTCAGCCTTTCCCGAAAACGAGTTTCCCCATGCCTTTCCCTGTCTGAGCGATCCGGAACAGATCCGCGATATGCCTGTTCCCGACCCTGAGAAAGACGGACTGGGGCCCCTGATGCTCAAACGGCTGAAGCTGAATCAAAAGCAGATAGAGGCAGCCGGACATAAGATCCGCTTTTCGGTGTCGCGTGGTCCGCTCAACATTGCCTCCTACCTGATGGGCACCACCGAATTCCTGATGGCCATGTTGACCCACCGGGAGGAAACACACCTGCTGATCCGCAAGATCACGAACTATCTCAAGGGCTTCCACGACCATCAGAAGAAACTCTTCCCCTCCATCGAAGGGATCCTGATCCTGGACGATATCATTGGATTCATCAGCCAGGAACAGTTTACCGAATTCGGAATGCCCTACTTCAAGGAGCTCTACGATCGCGATCTTCCCATCAGGTTCCTGCACAACGATGCCAACTGCATGGAGTCGGTCCAATTCCTTCCCGAAATGGGGATCAACCTGTTTAACATGGGTTTCGATACCGATCTCAACCTGCTGAAACACCTGACCCAGAACCAGGTCACCATGCTGGGAAACATTCCACCCAGGGATGTGCTTGCTGCCGGTTCGGCCGAACAGGTCCGGGAAGCCACCCTGTACCTGCTCAGGTCGCTGGACGATCACAAGCGGGTGATATTTTCCTGCGGTGGAGGGATGCCTCCCGGGGTAAGTTCAAAAAACATGGCTATATTTATAGAAACCGTTCGGACTTTCCACGTTCAATGACCCAATGATGAAACCATTTGCTTTTCTGATCGGAGCCACCCTTGGCCTCCTGCCCGCCTGCGGTCAGAATGGTCCAAGGCTGGTGACGACTGAGGACGAAACCACCATCTACCTCGGATCACAGGCTGTGCTCACCTACGTCCACAGTGAAACCCTTCCCCCGGAAGGGGTAGATCCCGTCTACAGACGTTCGGCCTACATCCACCCCCTCTATTCGCCGGGCGGGGAGCGGCTCACCAGGATCCAGCCCCCCGACCACTGGCATCACTATGGGATCTGGAATCCCTGGACCAGGACCCATTTCGGGGAATACAAGGTGGATTTCTGGAACCTGGCCGAAGGACAGGGAACGGTGCGTTTTGCCGAATACCTGGAAAAGATGGAAGGAAAAGAGGAGGCCGGTTTCCGGGTCAGGCAGGAACACATCTATTTCAAAGAAGACGGAAGCGATGCAGTGGCCCTGGATGAAGTCTGGAAGGTCACGGTCAGGGATCTCCCCGGACAGTCCTACCAGGTGGATCTTTACACCACCCTGAGCACCCCGCTGGG
>CBDTYO010000067.1:0-13280 GCA_965364615.1 uncultured Bacteroidia bacterium | reverse complement strand
TGATCGAACACCGAAATGATCTCCTTGCCCACGCCCCTTTGATGAAACCAGGAAACCATTTGAAGGGCGAATTTGACCACTGTGATGTTCTCTGAGGCAAACCACTGTTTGAAGGCCGGAACCTTCAGATTGTGCTGGATCAGAAGTTCATGCAAGGTAATCTGTTCCCAGATGGAAAGCGGCTTTTCCAGCAAATGCAAAAATTCATAGGGATTTCCTTCCGAAAGCCTGACCATGGCAATCTGTGCTTCCATCCTCAGAATTTCATTGCTGGAATTCAAGTCTTTAATGATCTTTTCATTGGCATCCCTGATGTTCATAAAAGCCAGCTCCCTGTATCCCTTCACATTCAGATGCCACTTACGGGCATGGGCCTTTTCCAGTGAATCCTTTTCCAGGCCCAGGATGAAGTATAACTCTTTGATGGTCTCTTTGATATCGCCTTTGAGATTGACGCTCAAATCGATCATCTGATCGATCAGAACCTGTCGGTTCATCTGGTTGCTTGCCACCCGTTTCAGATCCTCCAGGGCTTGGGGACGTTTCTCCTCAGCAAACAGGTAGTCCATCAGCTGTTCCTGGTACACCTCCAGCAGGTAGTTTTTCCGCTCCTGTTCGCGCTTGATTTTTGAACGGTTCAGCAGGATCAGGATCAGAAGGGTGATCAGGGTGGCGATGGAGTACAGGATCACAATATAGAGGATGGTGATCAACAGGGGGGATTTTGTGAATCGCTCCCGGAGCCGGTCGGCATAGCTTGGCGCCTCCTGCATCCCCTGTTCGGCAGCATCGTACGTGCTGATTACCGTGGAATCCTGGAGGTGATCCACAGGAGCTTCATTGCCCTGCATGCTCATTGGGCCCATGGCCAGAAGCAACAGGGACAAGGTCAGCCTCAGGTATGTTTGCCGGGTCTTCATTTCTGAATCCTGAAATAACATCCCAACCTCAAATCAAACCTGTGCCTGTATTGCCGGTCGAAATATTCCTCGTAGCCGTATCCAAGCATGCCCGTTAACCTGATGCGCGGATTCAGCTGTTTGGAAAGTTCCACCCGGCCCGAAACGGCGCTTAAGCGTTCCAGGTCGGTGACCACCACCAGGGGTTCATCGGGAGCAGTGCCATAGCCCAGGGTGAAGGTAATGTGGTCGTACCTGGTCGCAAAATACCGACGCGCACTTGCATACCAGGACGTGGAAGCACCATAGTCTTTGAAAAAAAGGTAATTCCGCAGGGAAAACCAGTAGTTGCCTGCATATTTCTCTCCCGAAAAGGTGAGAAAGGTAAAGTTTTGGTCCCAGTAGAAATAGCGAAGTCCGGCCGAAAGCCCAAAGCCTGCAGGCAGCACCTGCCAGACTTCCGCAGCTGCCCTGTGAATGGGCAGGTAGTTGATGGACCCGTTTGGAGAAAAACCATAGCCGGCCATGGCATGGTTTTTTTTCCCCAGTTTGAAATAGGCATCCAGGTTCATCTGTATGTCGGTGGCGGGTTGGTTTCCCCCGCCGTGATAGCCTGCATTCACATAGGGAACCAGGGTGGCTGCTTTGATGGGTATATTTCCTCCGGCAGTAATCATGTGCCAGTTGCGCACATAGGGAAGGGAAAAATGATCATAGGAATAGTGCAGGAAGACCTCCGGTCCGGCAACCTGGGCTCCTGCCCTCTGGGCCTGCCTGTAGGAGTCAAAGATTGCTGCCGAATCGGGCTCCAGGGCGATGGCCTGTGCTGCACAATCCTCCAGGCGGTCCCAGTTGTTCTGCCAATAGGCCAGGTCAACACAGGTCACATACGCTTCATAGAGCTCCGGGGCCTCAGAGATGACCCCATCGAGCAAGATATAGGCAGAGTCGTAATTGGCCTCCCATCCATGCACCCTGACCAGGTAGAGGGCCACATCGTGGTAGGAACTGTTTTCTTCGAGAAGGTTGTACCCTATTTTTTTGGCATGGGTATAATCCCCCTGTTCGGCATGCTGACGCATGAGGGCAAACCCCTCTTCAGGATCACTGTACAGCGGTGAATCCTGACCCCATGCATGTATGAGGGAAACTGCGATCAGGAAAAGGATTACACAAAGCCTTGACATACTCCAGATTGGTTTTATCCTGAAACAGACCTGACCAAGGCCACCATGTCGTCCAGATCAAAGGGCTTGGTGATATAACCTTCGGCCCCCAGTTCAAGCGCATGCTGTTTGGTTTCCTTGTTGGTGATCCCGGTGACCACAATGACCGGAATTTTTGTTTCCAGGTTGGTGTTGATGTGCCTTACCAATTCAAGGCCCTTGGTATAGGGCATATTGATATCGGTAATAACAAGGTCAATCTCCTCCTCTGCCAGCACTCTGATTCCCTGTTCCCCGTCCTCTGCCTTGAACACGGAATAGCCCGCCTTCTTCAGGGCAAACTCGATGGTTTTCAGCGTCATTACATTGTCTTCGCATACTAGGATATTCATGGCATTCATGACAAAGTGAAACTTGACTATTGTATTAGGATCTTATGTTGTTCCTGGTGCTGATCAATGGTCAGATTAAACAGGTAGATCCCGGGTACGCCTCCCTCTATGTTTACCCAGTTTACCGCCTCCTCCAGTTTCCTGTGCAGAATTTCTCTTCCCATCAGATCCACCACGTTCAGGTAGGCTTCCTCAAAGGATGGGGCCAGTTTGATGCAGAATCTGCCATCGCCTGGATTCGGAAAAATGGCTGAAAGTTCTGGTGCCGGGTCCAGATCAGTTCCGGCAGGAAAGCCCACTCGCAGGCTGACCGGAACCAAAGCGGAATAGGCCCTGCCGTCGCTAAGGTAGTACATGAAGAAATCCTCCCCCTTGAAAGTGGGATCGGGCATGTAATAGAAACTTCCGTCGGGGTGCAACTGGAGGCTGCCATGGGTGGTGCTGCTGCCAAAGGAAAGCACGGCCTCCATCTGGTTCCCGTCGATGTCGAAATCGTTTTTTAACAATCCGTCTTCCGTGGCAACCTGAAAGCTTTCATCGGGCCAGACATCGAAAGAATCGGCCCTTCCAATGGGGGCTGAGTTGAACTGGGGCAGGTGTTGTTTCAGGTGATGAAAGGATTCCTTTTTTCGTTCAATGGGGGGAAGGTTCACGATCTTTTCATAGTCCCAGGGGGCCCAGGTGTGGCGGTCGGTCTGGTAAAGCTCATCCCGGAACGATAAGGTCAGGGCAATTCCGTCCGAAAGCGTGTCCTGTCTTTCGATCACAATGTCGCTCCCCTCCTGCCGGCTGATATAGTGCATGGCCCTTCCCACAGTGGGTGCGGGGAAATTGATCAGGGTCCAGGGAATCCGGATTTCCAGGCTGTCTTTAAAAACGGTCACCGCATTGAGAAACTCGTAGGGGTCTTCGGATGCTGAGATTCGCAGCTCACCAATATACTGGGTTTTGTTGTAGGCGTAATTGGTCTTCCAGCGCACCGGATTCCATAAGCCCGCATCGCTGCTGGTGGAGACTACTGTATCCACCCTGACCAGAGATTTGATCCCGTACACATCATAGCTGGGGAGGACAAATAGCCGGGCCAGATCCTCCCCCAGGGGAATGCCAAGGGAAAACTCTGCCCTCAAGGTTTCCGGTCCGGTTGCGATGGATTTGCCATTGGGCAGGACCGATTCCCCCAGGTTGCTTTCATAGGTGTCCAACGCCACCCAAAGGGTATCCTCCAGAAACAAGTCGGTGTTCATCTGAACCCTGATCCGAAAAAAGGTATAGTCTGAAAGCACCGATACGCCGGTGATGGAGCTTCCCGGAAAGGTGCCGGTCTTCACAAAAGATTCCGGTGGAGGAGCATAGGCCAGGATGCCGAAACTTTGTTCCGGAGCGGTGATGTTGTGCCAGAAATGGCGGTACTCTGCATCGGAATAGGGATTGGTGATCCAGGTCTGTTTGAACCACTCATCGATCAAAGAGAATTGTATTCCCCCGGCACATCCCGAGGCTTTCAGGTTGTCGAACATCCTGACGGTATGTTCTCCCTGTTCCTTTTCGGAATGACCTCCATGGTGCATGCCGGAAGGGCTCAGGTGCCCCGCACCCCAGCTGGAAGGCACTCCGAATTCTGCAATCAGCAAGGGAATGTCCTGATAATGTGATTTCAGATCCCTCAGATACCCCAGGTAATTGTTGGGTCCTTCCGCGTCCGATTCTGCCTTGTAGTAAGGATCTTCTATAACGAAATCCGGGTAATAGGGATAGGCATGATACCCAATGAAAAAACCAGCAGAGGAGTCGGTGCTCACCATGTTGGCCAGATCAATCTGCTCCTCGTCCTCAGAACTATCGGGGATGTCCTGTTCTGTGGGGTGAAACAGCGGATCGAGTGTGGGCCAGGAGGAAAAACCAGTGGGACGACGTGATTGATAGGTCTCATGTTCATAGAGCATAAGTCCGTCAAGCCGCTGGGAAAGCCATACCTCCACGGGATCGCCATCCGGGAGCTGAAAATAGGTGCCTGTATAAATGGTCTCGCCAGGATGATTCAGGTTGGTCAGTGACACTTCGGAGGGAAATATTTCCCTCCCGGGCAGGTAAGCTATCACCCAGGGAGAAATATCTGAGTTAAAGATGCCATGGGCCTTCCCTGGCCTGGAGGGAATGTCAATGTCCCCATGAACGGCTGCCACCACTTCCCGGATCTCCTGATCAAACTCGGCACTTTGGAGGAAAAGATCCGATGCCGTTTCATTCTCTTCCAGCCAGATGCCATGTATCACCAGCAAGGGATGCTGGGGGTGTTGCAGGTTGAACTCTCTCAGGGCTTCATAAAACCTTGGGAAATGAAGCGTGTATAAACGTATGGTGTTATATCCGGCTTCCCTGATCAGATGGAACCAGCGTCTGTAGTCTTCCCCGGTGGCTGCCAGCTGACCCGGCTGGGTTCCGGGCACCGAGATCCCCAGGTTGATGCCTTTGATAAAGACCGGGATATACCCTTTCCCATTCCAGATGGCAAATTGTTCATCCTTGATGGCAAAATCGCCCCTGTAGGGATCCTCCACGGTGAATTCCTTGAGCTCCTGTCCATCCAGCCGGTTCACCGATCCCGCAACCAGCAGGAAGAGAACAGAAATAAACATGGGGCTTGACCATTTCAGGGACTCACTGGCAGCAGATTGAGATTTGTTATATATTCAAATGTAGGAGTTCTTATCGGGAAATACTTCTATTTTTTGATAAACAATTTATCCAAGATCCCGGATCAACAACTCAATGTTCTGCAGTCCCCGCTGCTCCATGATCAGTTCCTTGTTAATCATCACCCTGTCGATGGTGCTTTGGTCAAAATAGCGGATGGTGACCAGCTCGAGACCGGTCTGGTAGGCCACTTTGAATTTTTTTTCAAGATCATCTACCACCCCCCGCAGTTTTCTTTTGTCGTTGTTCACAATCATCTTGAAACTGATGGCCGAATTCTGCATCAGGTTGATCTTCATCCCATGCTTGCTCAGAATCCCAAAGATCTCCTCCAGGTTGTTTTCATTGATGAAGGAAAAATCAAGGGGGGAGGTGCGGATCAGTACCTGGTCCATCTTGAAGATGAAAGAGGGGGTGAGTTTGTCGTAACTCAGATTTCCTACAACGGTCCCCGGGGCCTCCGGGTCCAGAAAAGATTTGACATGCAGGTTGATGTTCTTATTCTGCAACGGCTTGATGGTCTTGGGGTGGATCACAGAAGTGCCAAAATAGGCCAGTTCGATGGCGTCCAGGTAAGATAGTTTCTCAAGCAGAATGGTGTCATCGAAGTATTTGGGATCCGCATTCAGAACCCCCGGTACATCCTTCCAAATGGTGACTCCATCCGCCTTCAGCATGTAGGCCAGAATGGCTGCTGTGTAATCGGATCCCTCCCTGCCCAGTGAGGTGGTCTGGTCATTGATGGTGGAACCCAGGAAGCCCTGGGTGATGAGGATCTTTTCCCCATTGAACACAAAATGCCTGTTCACCAGTTCGGAAGAGAGTTCCCAGTCCACCTTGGCCTCTCGCCATTGATTGCTGGTTTTCAGCGAACGCCGGATATCCAACCAGCGCGTGGGAAGCCCAGACATGTTCAGGAAATGGTGGATGATGGTGGTGGAGAGCAACTCCCCGAAACAGATGAGCTGGTCGTAATCGTAATCGTAATTCAGCGTGGGCTCTTTGTCCAGCCTTTTGCCCAATTCGTCAAATAAGTTTTCCACAGCCTTGAATGCTGGGTGGCTGTCCTCTTCGAACAAACCCCTGACCACCTCCAGGTGGTAGTCTTTCAGCTTTTTATATTCCAGTTGCAGGGCTTCAGCCTTCCTGCTGGCATAGTGCTCAATGATCCGCTCAAGGGCATTGGTGGTTTTCCCCATGGCAGAGACCACCACCACAATTTCCTGGTCCTGGTAGCGCTTCAGGATATCCACGATGTTCCTGACCGCCTCCGGACTTTTTACCGATGCCCCACCAAATTTAAAAACCAACATGCTGTTAATGAATAAATACGTAAATTGAGGATCAAAATTAGTAATCGAAAGGAAACTATTAAAACAAGATGAGGATTATTATCAAATTTGCCCTTTCCCAGGTGGAGGCCGAACTCTTTGACACACCCACCGGCCGCGCAGTATATGAAGCCTTGCCCCTTCAACGAAATGTAAATCGGTGGGGAGAAGAAATTTATTTCGATCTGCCTGTGCATTGCGAACTTGAGGAAAATGCAAGCCCCGAGGTGAACATTGGTGATCTGGCCTACTGGCCCAACATGCCGGCTTTCTGTATTTTCTTCGGTCCCACTCCGGTCAGCACCTCCGGCAAACCGATGGCGGCAAGCCCGGTCAATGTGTTCGGACGAATCCTTTCTCCGGATGCCGGTCTTCTCTCCAGCATTCCTGAGGATGCCAATGTAGTAGTGGAAAAAGCAGGCTAGATCAAAGCTGCAAAGCCAGCATCCTGCCAATTCTTTCTCCGGTCCGCTCCAGCAGCGATTCGGCACCGGCAAGGGCGGCCTCCAGATCAAGCGGCTTTTCCTGGATAGAGATCAACACATCAAAGCCATCCTGGTACAAGATTCCTGCATCTGCTTCCAAAGATCCTGCCACTCCAATCACCGCTTTGCCATACTTTTTAGCCAGCCGGGCCACACCAAAAGGGGTTTTTCCGAATCTTGTCTGTGCATCCATCTTACCTTCTCCCGTGATCACCAGGTCGGCCTGCCTTATTTTTTCTTCCAGTCCGCATGCCTCGGCAACCATGTCGACGCCTTTCATCAGCGTAGCATCCAGGAAGGCCAGCATTCCAGCGCCCAATCCCCCGGCAGCCCCCGATCCCGGCACAAGTGAAATATGCTTTCCAAGCTGATTTTCAAGCAACCCGGCAAAATGAGCCAGATTCCGGTCCAGTTTCTCCACCATGGCCGGATCGGCTCCCTTCTGGGGTCCATACACCACCGAGGCTCCCTGGGGCCCGGTCAGTGGGTTGTTGACATCACAGGCCACCGAAAAAGCAGTCCGGGCAATGCGGGGATCAAGTCCTTCCATATGGACCGATTTCACCTCACCCAGGGACCCTCCTCCCCGGGCAGACAAGCTCCCGAAGCTGCCGGAGAATTTCACTCCCAGGGCTTCCGCCATGCCGGCCCCGCAATCATTGGTGGCACTTCCTCCTATGCCAAGAAGGACTTTGCGGCATCCCCGTTCCAGTGCATCCAGTATCAACTGACCAGTGCCGTAGGTGGAAGTGATCCAGGGGTCTCTCTCCCCGGGTGCCAGCAGCTCCAGACCAGAGGCAGCTGCCATCTCGATTACAGCCGTTTTTCCATCGCCCGCAATGCCATAAAAAGAGGAGATTTCACGCAACAGGGGATCCAACACCTTGAGTTCAATCCGCTGTCCACCGGTAGCATCGATCACCGATTCAACGGTGCCTTCTCCACCGTCCGCCATGGGCACCAATAGCAGATCGGTGTCGGGAAGCACCTTCAGGATCCCCTTGCCAAGGGCTGAAGCCACTTTCCGGGCACTGAGACTATCCTTGAAGGAATCAGGTGCGATCAGAATATTCATCTTAGCCTAAATTTATTGGAATTTTTTGGATAATTTGATCACCCTAACAAAACCCTGCTTATGTCTGTCGGAATCCTGGCCCTGCTGGCCGCTTTGCCCATTGCCGCCATTTTCGTTTTTATGGTAGGCTTCCGCTGGCCGGCCACCAAGGCCATGCCCCTGGCCTTTCTGATCACCCTGCTCCTGGCCCTTTTCATCTGGAAAACCCCGGTCTCCTGGATCGCCGCTTCCAGCCTGAACGGGGTGGTGATTGCCTTCAAGATCCTTTTTATTGTATTCGGTGCCCTGCTTTTGCTTTTTACCCTGCGCGAAAGCGGAGCCATTGAGGCCATCAACCGGGGATTTACCAATATCTCGCCCGATAAGCGGGTGCAGGCCATTATCATCGCCTGGCTCTTTGGGGGATTCATTGAAGGATCGGCAGGTTTTGGGACCCCGGCGGCCCTGGCCGCCCCCTTGCTTTTATCCCTTGGATTTCCGGCTTTGGCTGCCGTCATGGTGGCACTGATTGTCAATGTCACGCCGGTGTCTTTCGGTTCGGTGGGGACCCCTACCCTGATCGGGATCCAGTCCTCGCTGGACATCCCGTCGGTGCAGGAATCCATTGCCCAATCTGGCATGAGCTATGCCGAATACATCCATCAGATCGGGGTCTGGACCGCCCTGCAGCATGCCCTGCCCGGACTCCTGCTTCCCCTGATCATGCTGGCCATGATGACCCGTTTTTTCGGAGAGAAACGCAGCATCAGAGAAGGCCTGGCCATCTGGCCCTATGCCCTTTTTGCCGGATTTTGTTTTGTGGGACCGTTCGTGGCGGTGGCCCTCTTGCTGGGGCCCGAATTCCCAAGCCTGGTGGGGGGATTGCTGGGACTGGCCATTCTGATTCCTGCCACCCGTGCCGGTTTCCTGGTTCCCAAAAAGCCATGGGATTTTCCCGAGCGTTCCCGGTGGGAAAAGAACTGGATGGGCTCCATCAGCATGGAAAAGCCCGGTGCAGCCAAGAGCTCCGTTTTGAAAGCTTGGATCCCCTATGTAATGATAGGACTGCTGCTGGTGCTTTCCAGGGTCCGGTCCCTCCCCGTTTACGAATGGATCAAAGCAGCGGATATTCCCTATACCGGGCTCTTTGGAACCGGGGTAAACGGCACCATCGATCCCCTTTACAATCCGGGCATCATGCCCTTCATCCTGGTATCGCTGCTGTGCATTCCCCTGTACAGGATGAAAAGAAAGGAAGTGGCTGCTGCCTGGTCTGAAGCCCTGAGAAGGATCAAAAATCCGGTCATTGCCCTGATTTTTGCAGTACCCATGGTGCGGATCATGATGCAATCGGGCAACAATCCGGATGGAATCGTGGGCATGCCCATTGCCATGGCCACGGCCATGACGGGTATTTTTCAGGGGGCCTGGCCCATGGTGGATGCCTTCATCGGAGCCCTGGGATCCTTCATGGCCGGCTCCAATACGGTTTCCAACATGCTATTTTCCCTCTTCCAGTTCTCCATTGCCGAGCAGCTGGGCATTTCCACCATCCTGGTGGTCAGCCTACAGAACATAGGCGGGGCCATGGGCAATATGATCTGTGTGCACAACGTCATTGCTGCCTGCGCCACAGTGGGATTGGTGGGGGTCGAAGGACTGCTCATCCGCCGGAACCTGCTTCCCATGACCCTCATGGGCATCCTGGTCGGGATCATTGGATTGATCCTGGTGTATACGGTGGGTGCCGGAATCTTTTAAATGAAGGCCTGAGGAATCATGAATCATCGTATCTTTCGCCGCATGAAAAAAATGAACCTGGCCCTGCGGTATCCGCAGAATTACATGCTTCGTAAACCCTTGAGCGGGGCCCTGATTCTCTTTCTGTTCATCATAGCTTTTACCTTGCTTTACCAGCCCATGAATACCCATGGAAGCCGCTGGTTCAATTTCCAGTTCACCATGCTCCTGTATGCTTTTGCCTCCTCCCTGGCAGCTTACCTGATCATGGGGATCATGCAAAGGACGAAATATTTTGGTGACCGCAAACGGTGGACCCTTCCCAAGGAGTTGTTGGCCATTTACCTGGTCCTGCAGGTCATGGGAATTGCCCTTTTCCTGGCAGCCTTCATTCTGGAAGAACCCTCCGTGGAGAGCCGATGGAACCTCAAGACATTTCTGGATTCATGCAAATACGCTTTCCTGATCGGGATCATTCCTTTCCTTTTCTTTACGGCTTCGAATTACAGGTACCTGCTCACTTCGGGTGGGCCTTCCTTCATTGACATGGAGCAGGACAATGAAGAGGACTCTGAGTCTTTGATTCACATAAGTTCCTCTCTGAAAAAAGAATCGCTGAGCTTCCGGGCCAGTGAGTTGTTGTTTGTAAGTTCTGATGGCAATTACGCGGACTTCCACCTATACCGGGATGCCAAAATCCAGAAAGTTCCCATACGGAACTCCATCTCCAACATTGAGCAACAGTTCAGCAGCATGCCCCAATACTTTCGCTGTCACAGGGCCTTTATCGTGAACCTCGATCAGGTGACAGGCAATAAGGGGAATGCCCTGGGTTACCAGCTTACCCTTCGGCACTTCCCGGGAAAAATCCCCGTATCAAGACAAAAGGTAAAGGCCTTTGACAGGCTTTACCACCCGTAACAGATTTTTGCTTTTCAGACCAGAAACCGGAACTCCTTTTGTCACCGGTCACAATTCCTTTCAGAGTATCCCAGAAATTTGATCCTTCCCATCCACTTTCGTCCCTTTGTACAGTAATCGCATTGATAACTAATGAAATAGGACGAACAATGAAAGCACTAAAACTTCATCATCAACGGTATAAACGAATGATTTGGGCAGCCCTGGTGCTGCTCCCCCATGCAATCCTGCTTGGCCAGAACACTTTCAGTATCCGGGGACTGATCAAAGATGAGCAGGATCAGGCCCTACCCTATGCAAACATTGGCCTGTACAGGCAAGCCGATTCTTCATTGATCTCCGGAACCATTTCGGATGCGGAAGGTGCATTCAGAATCTCCCATTCCAGTGATGGCCAATGCTATTTGACAGTGAGCTTTGTGGGCTATGAGTCCCAGGTAAAAGACCTGGAAGGGCAAACCCGGGAATCCATGGACCTGGGAATCATCCATCTCATGAAAGAGAAGATTGAACTGGCAGAAGCCAGGGTGACTGCAGAACGTATCAAAGCCAGGAAAGAGGGGGACAGAACGACGTTTTTTGTGAACAGCCACATGGCCAAAGCTTCCGCAACGACCATGGACCTGATTCAATGTATCCCCGGCATACAGGTGGACCTGTTTCGCCATATCTCTCTGGAAGGAAAAAGCAACATCCTCATTCTGGTCAATGGCAAGGAGCGAAGTGCTGAATTCCTGGGACAACTCGATCCCCGGACCATCGATAAAGTGGAAATCATCGACTCTCCCGGTTCAGAGTTCAGATCCGATGTATCGGGCGTGATCCATGTGATTCTTAAGGAAAACGACCGTGGGATCAGTGGCCATATTTACAGCGATATCCCGCTGAAAATGAATGAAGTATATGCCTTCCCATCGGCCGGCGTCAACCTTTCTCTGAAAAAAATGCACCTGTTTGCCTCCTACGACGGAGAATTCAACTATTTCGATATCGAAGGGATCAATCGCAAGGGATTCACTGCTTCCACACAGGAATCCCACCTTGATATAACAGGGTCGACAAGGCAGGAATACTGGTCCCACAAGATCCACGCCGGCCTGGACTATCAAATCAACAAATACAACCAGTTCAGTGTATATGGATTTGTAAATCCCTGGTCCCAGGAATTTAACGGAGCAATCTCCCTGCTTGAAACCCAAGGCGATTCTATTTTGGATTCAAGAGAAGGAAAACAGGACGACTCCAACCGGTCCCGCATGGCCTATGGAACGGTCTATCTCAAGCACTTATTCCGAAGGCCGGGCAGCCATCTTTCGCTTGATCTGAATTACCTTAAAAACACAGGGCACGCCGAACGGCTATTTACCGAATTGAACGGGACTTCCCGCCTCAATACTTCGATGCCTCAGCACGAAGCCCTGAGCGCCCGGCTCGACCTTCGTCTGCCTTTGGGCGAAAATATGGTCTTCCAGGCCGGAGCCAGGGGAATGAGCCAGAAGATGAGCGACCAGGAATGGACCTCCTTTGAATACCGGGAACTCATCTCTGCTGCTTACAGCTCTGTGACTTTTGCCGCGGAAAAAATCAAACTGAGTGCAGGACTCCGGGTGGAACATTCCTTGGTGAATATGGAAAACCGCCACAGTACGATTGCCCTGCTTCCTCATGTTTCAGCCAGTATTGACTTCAGGGAACATAAAAACCTTCAGTTGTCCTACCGGAAAACCATTGAAAGGCCCACCATTTCCCAGTTGAATCCCAACGTCAACGGGGTGGATCCTTTTACGTCCTACCAGGGAAATCCCGGGCTGAACCCGGCTATGCACCACAAGTTCGCGCTGGATTATTCCTTGCTGGTAAAGAATAACTACCTCTCCCTGGGTGCTTTCTTCACCCAATCGGCCGACTGTATGGAATATCTGGCCACAGTTTCGGAATACCGCCACATCTCTTACACCATGCAGAATCTTGGAACCGCTTCCAGACTGGGGCTGAAATTCCTGGCCAGCACCAAGCCCCTTCAAGGTGTATCATTCAATCCCTTTGTCAAGGTCTATGGGATGTATTCCCAAGGGAATGAGCTGGCAGCAGAACATGGCATTGAAAACCTGAAGGGGGTGGCCCTGGAGTCAGGTTTTTCCCTCTCGATCCTTTTCAAACACGATATTTCGTTGAATGCCCAGTTTAAGTACAACAGTCCCACTCCCCAATTCCAGGGCAGCCGCTTTGAGGATATGCTCTATATGGTGTCACTGCAAAAGCAATTCAAAAACGGCATTGAAATAGGAATGACCAGTGCCCTGCCATTGGGCAGAGAATTTACCTTCCAGGGCCATGAAACCCGCGGGGCCGGTTTCACTGAATATGCGGAAGACAACATACAGCTGTCCCTGATCCCGGTATGGATCAAATTCAAATACTCTTTTTCATCGGGTAAAAAAACCGGGAGCCTTCAGCACCATGGCGATTTTTCAGAACAAACGAAAAGAGAAGGACTCCTTCAATGATGGAATGTTAACCATCCCTGTAAGCCTTGCATAGCTGAATTCCCCCTGGGTCTTGCTGATAGAATCTCGCCTTCTCCTGAGAAAACGG
>CBDTYO010000066.1:0-13300 GCA_965364615.1 uncultured Bacteroidia bacterium | reverse complement strand
GTATTTTCGGTCTTCACCCCCTTCCTGATGCTCATCAGCACATTCAACCAGCCAAAGCCATTTAACTGTAGAACTTCTAAAAGGCAGAGCTGACATTGATTAAAGAGGCATTGAGAAACAGAAAATCCCGACCGGAAACTTGGGTATTTTTTATTGCAGCATATCAGGAGGTATGGTATCTCTCTTGCTTCGATAATCATCAAGAATCGCGTACATATCTTGGATGATGGTGGGCAGATCGGTCTCAAAGAGGTAATCTTCGCTGAAATTGCACAGAGCGATGAATTCTGTGAGGTCCTCGTCTTCCAGGTGAGTAATCTCTGCAACCATTGCCCGGTTGAATTTAGCCTGGATAACCCGCTTCCTTTTTTCCATTCTCCAGGCTTTTTCTCGGAATGCTTCATTTGGATTCTTAAGCGGACCCAAGGATGTGGCAAAGCCCGAATTTTCCAGCTTTTGTTTGGCATTCCTTTCCCTGTCTGCTTCCACGGCAGCAAGGGTGAGCGTTATATCCATATGCTCCTTCATTTCATTTATTTCACTTTCAGGAAGTTCATGATGAACCACCTGGTAGATAAAGGATTCGTAGCTGCGAAATCTTCTTACCACAAGTTCATCGATTTCGTATTTCTTTTGCCTTAGGCGGACTACCACTCCCTCATTCAGGGTAGATGAAGCAAGTATCACCTGACTGTAATAACCTATGGCGCTGAAAACTATGGTGTCCTGATCTCTTGCCTTGATCATAAATTCCCCGGAAGCATTGGAAACACTACCTATTCTGGTACTCTCATTCCAAAGATGCACGGAGGGAATCCCATAACCCAGGGAGTCATCAACAATGGTTCCTGAGAAAATCCCTGTACGTGTGCTATCAAGCTGTCCGGATACCCTCAATGAGCTTAGGAAAAGGATAGGAAGCGCTATAAAGGCAAGACGATACATGGATACATAAACCTGTGTTTCCAAAGATCATCAATCCAGAATCACCCGGGCATCAGATACCCTTAAATAATGTTAATGAGTTGGCAGACAAATAATAAAGATTGTTAATACTGTATCCAGTTAGTTAAAAAGGGTGAAATAAAAATCCCGACCATGGAGGTTTGATGGCTGACAAGGGGTCACAGGCTGGTCTTTCAGGATTATGATATGATCAGATTATTGAATAAGCTCATTCCCATTGACTTCCTGGAATCAAGAATATCGTAGTAAGCCTTTATTGTGTCCGGTTTCAGATCGGTAATCTTGCTGACAGTCTCCAGGGGGATATCCAGGAAAACAGCCAGAGAAACGAATGTTTTACGGCCCACCTGAGAGGTTAACAACTTCCATTTAGGAAGTATTGATTCAGTCATTTCCCGTCCCTTGTAGTGATGTTGAGTTACCTTTTCACTCAGGCCTGCACGCCTTCCGATCGCCTTCAGGTACTGGTTGTACTTCTGCGGTGAAACAAGCGGAAGGGGATTGACCGCTCCGGAGTCCTTGTACTTCTCCAGGATGGCTTTGGCCTGATCCACCAGGGGTACACGGATGCTTTCGTCGGTCCTTTGCGAGGTAATTATCAGGTAATTGTACTTAATGCTGGACCGCCGAAGGTTCTTCAGATCAGAATGACGCAATCCTGTCAGGCAGGAAAACAGGAACACGTCCCGCGCTTTTTCATACCTGGTCTCATTTCTTTCAAATGACAGCTGACTGACCCGTGCAATTTCTTCAATGGTCAGGTACACAGCATTGGTCTCCGGCTCCCTGGTGGGAAGGTCTATTTCGATGTACCTGTAGGCTGTGGATGAATGGTAGCCTTTTCTTTTTGCCCAGCTGGCAAACTGGATGGCCATGCTGATGTGCTGTCTGATCCTCACATTCGTCCAGTCCTGTTTAAGCATGCCTCTGATAAATGCCTGTGCAAACTGATCATTGATGGAATCCAGCTCCAGGCGATAACTTGTATTGAAGCTCGCCAGGTTGTTTTTAAAGAAACGCCATTGTTTCTTGGTTTCCGGAGGCCAGCTGTTCCTCCGGCTCTCCTCCCTGATGAATTCATCCACCACCCTGATGAAATCCTTTTCTTTGGTCCTGTTATAGGAAAGTTGCTCCTTCAGGTACTCCACCGTACAATCGATGCCGGCAATTCTGGCATTGCGCTCGACGGCCTTGGGTTCCTCCGCCAAAACGTCCAGCAGATCATTCAGGGATGCATGTCCAAGATAATCGGATTTGGCTCTCTGCTTTTCACTGTCCCAGTCATCAGGCCTAATACGCTCACCCGTATAATACCGAAGCCGGTGCGCACGGTGATGGATGTTGATGTAAATGGGAGCGGCACCACCGGAATCCACCAGTTTTTTAACCAGATAAAACCTTGCTCTCATGCAAATTGCCTCATAAAGGGTTCAAGAATCATTCAAAATCCAGTGCTTAAGCCAAAAAGATCCCATTATATATGACAGTAATTATGGGATCTCAACAGGAGTTTGTACGGCATTTTTCAAAATATGTTACCATAAAAGCTTATTATTCAATATAATTACCAAGTAGGGTTCAATTCAGAAAGTGAAAAATGCCCTAATCAATCTGATGGTTACCAGGTGACTTTCACCGTCCAGGCCAGGTCAAAAGCGGGACTATCCAGGGGCTTTGCCGGCAGTTTGACGGTCAGTCCATCCGCATCGGTCGTCCATTTCAGATTTCCCGGCATCCCCAGTAACTCCAGGCTGGCGCCAGAGGGAATCTGGAGGGTCTCAAGCCTGAAGGAGGCGGGGAATTCCTCCCCTTGGTCCATAAGGTAAATCAGGTACAGGGTGTTTTCGCCTTTCCTGGTGAAACACACCTTTCCTTCTTTGTAAGGTGCCAGGGCCCTGGTGGCATAGATGGCATCCCCGTTGATGTGGATCCAATCCCCCATTTCCTCCAACATATCATAGGCCCCTTCATCCCAACGTCCATCAGGTCCGGGGGCTATATTGAACAGCAAATTTCCCCCTTTGGCCACGATGTCCACCAGCAGGTGGATGGCTTCCCTGCCGCTCATATATGTGGCCCCAGCGGTCCAGGACCAGCCCCCGCCGGAAATGATGCAGGATTCCCAAGGATAAGGAAGGGCTTGCTCGGGTACCCGGTTCTCCGGTGTAAGGTAATTCTGGTGTTTCCCTTGTACAGCCCTGTCGACCACAATCAGTCCGGGCTGTTTTGCCCGGGCTTTGGCTGCCAGTTCCTCTATCCGTATATCCTGATTCTGGATCCTGATGGGTTTTTCAGGATCCATGTTCTCGTACCCTTTCTTGATCTCTTCCGGAGTACGTTTGCGGACCCAGCCCCCATCGAGCCACAGGATATCGATTCTGCCGTAATCGGTGAGCAATTCAAGTATCTGGTTATGTGTGAATTGCACAAATTTCTCCCAACGGTCGGGATAGCTGCTGACGCTGTAATTCACATTCCGGTCCGGGGTCGGAAAGTTCGGCCACCAGTAATATTCGCTGTGCCAGTCGGGTTTGGAAAAATAGGCTCCTGCCCACAATCCCTCTGCCCGGAAGGCATCAAAGATTTCCTGGCTAATATTGGCCCTGGGGTGGGAATGAAAGGGGACACTGGGATCAGTGATCTTGTAATCGGTGTAGCGGCTATCGAACATGCAGAAACCGTCGTGGTGCTTGGTGGTGAAAATGACGTATTTCATGCCTGCCCGGCTGGCTGCTTTGGCCCATTTCTCGGGGGCGAAACGAATGGGATTGAAAGTGGTCCCCAGGTTTTCATAGGCCTGTTTGTATTCGGTATAGTTGTCATGCTTCCTCCGGCACCAGGGTTCATCCTCAGCACAAATGGACCATGATTCCACGATCCCCCATTGGCTGTAAGGGCCCCAGTGCATCAGGAGCCCGAACTTCAGGTTCTGCCATTTTTCCAGCTGAGCGAGCACCAGCGGGTCAGTTTCCGGAACATAGGGGCTGATCTCATGATCAAGCTGGGCCAGGGACTGATTGCCGATCCCTGCAGCTAATATGATCATTAGCGCAAATCTGAATGCTTTCATGGGTTCGTGTTTTTGTGATGGATGCTTTGAATTCAAGCGGGGGTAGTCTATTCTGAAAGTTCAATCCTGCCGTCCAGGATCAGGCATACCACCGTCATTTGTTCGTCCAGGGTTTCTTCCGGGAGGTCGATGAACACCACCCCGGAATGATTGCTCCAGTAGGGCTTCAGGAATTCCTTGTGCTCCAGCATGGTACCGTTGCCCAGCACAAAAATGCGGTGGATCCTGTTCTTTACCCCTTCCAGCATCAACTGGCCATCCGGGGGATTCCCGTTCACAAACAGGTATAGCCTGGTGCTGTCTACGGAAAGCGTGGAAGGTCCATGGAAACAGCCCGCAGGGAGTCCGGCCGTGGTGGAAAAGATGGCTTCCGCATGCTTGGCATTCCATCTGCCCAGTTCCTGCAAGATCCGGACCTGCTCTTCCGGGATGCTCCCGTCGGCGCGGGGTCCCATATCGAGCAACAGGTTGCCTCCCATGGAAAGGCATTCGGCAAAGATCCGTATAACCTGGTTGGGGCTTTTGTAATTCCTGTCGTTGTGCTGGTAGCCCCAGGAGTCGTTCATGGTCATGCAGAGCTCCCAATATGGGTCCTTGGGAGGAACAAGGGGAAGTCCTTGCTCGGGGGTGGCATAATCCCCGTAACCCTGGAGGCGGCTGTTGATAATGGCCTCCGGATTGCGCTCCAGGATCATGTTCCGGATCTGGGGAGCCTCCCACCACTCGGCGCTCTGTTCCCAGTCGCCGTCAAACCAGTAAAGATCGGGATTGAATAACTCACCCAATTCAGCGATCTGGCCGTGATTGAACCGGGTGAATGCGGCCTGCCGGCCGGGATCGTCCGTATATCTTTTTTGGTCCTTGGTGAAGTTAGGGTAATCGGGATGAGACCAGTCCAGCAGGGAATAATACAGGCCCACTTTCAGCTCCCTCTGCCTGAGCGCATCCACAAAGGGGGAAATCAGATCCCTCCCGGCAGGGGTGCGGTCCACCACGTTCAGATCGCCGTACCTGGAATCCCACAGGGCTACTCCATCGTGGTGTTTGCTGGTCAGCACGGCATAGCGGGCACCGCTTTCCCTGATCAGGTCCGCCCAAAGGTCCGGATCATAGTTTTTGGCTGTGAATCCGTCCATCTGGTCCATGTAATCCTCATAGGAGACATAGCCGTTGAAAAAAGACCAGGATTCGGAGATTCCGTCTACTGCATAGATGCCCCAGTGTATAAAAATACCCAGCCTGGCGTCGCTGAACCATTGCATTTTTTCCTTCTGATCCGCCTGGAGTTCCTGGGTGCGGGCAGGAGCTGCAGCCATGAAGAGCATCGCCAGAGAGAGGATCCTGATGGAGCATGGTTTAATTGATGTTAAGGTCATGGATGATATCTTTTGCCTGTTTCCTAGGCTCAAGATAGGCAAATTCCTTGCTTTTCTGAGCCAGGATAAGGCTGTTTTTGCAGGCAAGGGCCCTTGAGGATTCTCCCCCAAAAGGGAAGATGTTGCAAGTAGAAAGCCCTGCCCGGGTATCCAAACAATTCCATGTGGAATTTGTTAGTATAACAGGGCTATAAAGTTGCAATTGAACAACCTGATTTGCTTTGCATTAAATAGCAAATTCAGACCCGTTGGTGCTTTAAATCAGCCCGTGTATTGTCGCACTTAAACACTTAGAAAATGGAAACATTAAATAGAATCGGACTTGACACTGCGAAAAGCAAAGAACTGGGGAGTTTGCTCAATGATCTGTTATCGGACTATTCGGTCTTTTATCAGAATACCAGGGGCTACCACTGGAATATCCAGGGAGAGAAATTTTTTGAATTGCACCTGAAATTCGAGGAGCTCTATAACGATCTGTTTGTGAAAATCGATGAAATAGCCGAGCGTGTGTTAACCTTGGGGTACACACCCAATCATAAGTTTACGGACTATTTCAAATCAGCCTCGGTAAAAGAAAGCAACGAGGTCACCGATGGAACCAAAGCCATTGAAGAGATCCTGGCTGCTTTCAAGGTGCTGCTTACCAAGCAAAGGCGCATTCTTGATTTATCAGCTGAGATTGATGATGAAGGTACCAATGCCCAAATGAGTGACTACATCCGGGAACAGGAAAAACTGGTATGGATGTATTCTGCCTACCTGAAGAAATAACGATTTGCATGCATTGATGGATATTTGACGTTATTGCGCAAGTTTCAGCCTGCTGGAGCAGCGCGGAACCATGTGAAGAATCCCGGTTATCTGTGCCGGGATTTTTTAATTCTAAAACTATATCTTTGCGCAGCAAAAAACACCAAAATTTCCGGCATGGCATTACAGGAATCGTTTGAAAAACAGGGGGTATGGCTCTTCAGGTATCGCGGGGTAATACCGATTTTTATTCTGTTCGTCGGGGCCGCGCTCTATGCCTGGATGAAATTCCGCCCCGGGAACGCCCTGATTGAGCAGCAACCCTATGAGTTCTACTATGAACTCCTTTGCCTTCTGGTAGGGCTTCTCGGTCTGGTGATAAGGGCCTACACCGTGGGGCATACCCCCAGGAACACATCGGGCAGGAATGTGGCCAGGCAAGTCGCCGACTCCCTGAATACCACCGGGATCTATTCGGTGGTAAGGCATCCCCTGTACCTGGGCAATTTCTTCATGTGGCTGGGGCCCGCCATGCTCACCGGTCATCCCTGGTTCATAGTGGTTTTCTGCCTGTTTTACTGGATTTATTATGAACGTATCATGTTTGCTGAGGAGCAGTTTCTGCGGGGTAAATTTGGGTCCTCCTACCTGGAATGGTCAGAAAAAGTTCCTGCTTTTCTCCCCCGTTTTAAAGGATTTGTGAAATCGGATCTCTCGTTCAGCTGGAAAAAGGTGCTGAAAAAGGAAAAAAATGGCTTTGCGGCCCTCTTCCTTATTTTTTCAGCCTTCGATGTGACGGGGGAATTGATTCAGGGACAAAGCGATTACAACCTGGTATTTCTGGCAGGATTTGCCCTGTCGTTCATTGCTTATTTTGTCCTGAAGGTATTGAAAGTCCGCGGCATACTGGACGAGACCGGCAGATAGTCCCACCAATGGGATCCGGACATCTTTACTGGATCAAACCCAGCTTCCGGGCACGTGCTTCCCAGTTCTTCCTCGCCAGTACCTGCATATCCTCCACGTCGTCCATTTCATCCACGATCTCCAGACCAATGAGGGTTTCAAACAGGTCTTCCATGGTCACCAGTCCGCTCACCATGCCGTACTCATCCACCACGATGGCTATATGGGCCTGTTGTTCGACCAATTTGGAAAAAAGACGCACGATGGGTGCATCCTCATTGACCGGGATGATGGGCCGCACAATGTTTTTCAACGGTTCCTCTCCCCTGTTTTCGATGATCCTCTCCATCACTTCATCCTTCAGCACAAAACCGGTAAAATGGTTAAGATCGCCCTGATATACCGGTATTCTTGAAAAACGCGGGTTCATCATGGCATCATAGAAGTCCTGGATGGAGGTGTTTTCCTCAGCAGATTGAATCACCACCTGCGGGGTCATGATGCTCTTGACCAGGATGTTCTTGAACTTCATCAGGTTCTGCAGGATCCTGGATTCCTCATCGTCCATCACCCCTTCTTCAATCACCGAATCTGTAATGGCCCTGAACTCCGTGGCACTGATGCCGGTCTTGACGTTCTTTCCGATCCGCATCCGGCGGGTGATGAAATTGGTCAGGAGGATAAAGGGATAGAGGGGAGAGTAGATCATGATCCTGAGGGCGATCACCGTAAAGCGGCTCAGCTCTTTCCAGTAAAGGGCTCCCAGGGTCTTGGGGATGATCTCTGATCCGATCAGGATGATCAGGGTCAGGACAATGGAAGCAATGGCCAGGTATTCGCTTCCCCAGATCTCCTGGACCTGTGAACCGACCCCGGCAGCCCCGATGGTATGGGCAAAGGTGTTGAGGGTAAGAATGGCAGATAGGGGCAGGTCGATGTTCCTTTTGTAGTGATCCAGACTTTTGGCATACTTCTTTCCCTCTTTGAGCCTGATCCTGATGAAAATGGGCGTGGTACTGAGCAATGCGGCTTCCAGGATGGAACAGAGAAAGGAAAAGAACAGGGCAACGCCCAGGTAGATGAATAGTAAGGCCATGTATACAAAGATAACTATCCCGGGGAAATTTACTCCTTCTTTTTCCCGGTCATGGGGACAAAGCGCACCGGGTAATGCTCTTTCCTGGTAATTTTGCCCCTTTGGTTTTTGGTGACTTCCACCATGTACTGGGTCTGAAACTGCCCCCCCACCGGTACCACCATTTTGCCCCCCGGAGCCAGCTGGTCCAGCAGGGGCTGGGGGATCTGATCAGGCGCACAGGTGACAATGATCTTATGGAAGGGCGCCTCCTCCGGCCATCCCAGGTATCCGTTCCCTATCCTCACAGTTACCTGAGAGTATCCCAGTTCTTTCAGCAACCTGGCGGACCTTCGCCCCAGGGGGGCCACAATTTCCATGGTGTACACATGGTCGCACAACTCGCCCAGCACTGCCGCCTGGTAGCCAGAGCCCGTCCCTATTTCCAGGATTCGGTCGTCAGGCTGTATATCAAGCAATTCGGTCATATGGGCCACGATCACGGGTTGGGAAATGGTCTGCTGGTAGCCAATGGGAAGGGGGCTGTTCCGGTAGGCAAGGTCCCGTTGTTCCGCTGGCACAAAACGGTGTCGTGGGACCCGGCGCATGGCAGCGAGTACCTGGGGATCCTTCACCGGATTGTAAGGGTAGTTTTCAATGTGGTCCCTGACCATCCGCTCCCGCTCATCCACCCTTTCGGCAAAGGCCGGATGTTGGGCGCTCCGGGGTTTGTTTTGCTGGGCAAACAGGGAAGATCCCCATAGGCTGACAAGGAGGATTATAATCTGTGGGGTGTTCATATGAATGGGTTTACGCTTCTTTCAGTCGCTTGATGGACGTGGAAATCAACGATCTCAGCACATCCAAATCAATGTCTTCGAGTTTTTTAATGTACAAACATCCTTTCCCATGCTTGAATTTTCCAAGCCCTTCCAGTACCTCTGTGTAAAACTCCAGGTAGCCCATGATGTATAGGGTCAGGGCCTGTTTCCGGGGGGAGAAGCCGGTCAGGAACCAGTCCCCTTCCCTTCCGCTGGCATACTTGTATCGGTGTTCTCCGAATCCCACGATGGAATCGCCCCACATCTTTGGTTTTGAGCCTGTTAATTCTTCCATGATGGCTGCCATGGTGCGGCAATCTTCACGACGTACAGGATCTTCAATGGAATTCAGAAAATCCGGTACACTTTTTGTAGTAGGTTTGGTCTTATTTTCCGCCATGTTTTTTCCCCTTTGTCTTTAGAAACGGGTGAGAACCGGAGAATGTTCAAAGAAGGGAAAAGTCAGGGGCGGAAACAATGAATACCACTTAGAACCGAAAGAAAATGGAATTCCGTAAGAATCTTACCATATGGCTGGTCCTGGCCCTCTTTGGACCGGCCCTGCTGCCTTCCTGCGACAAAGGTCCCGATCTGCCCACGGAAACCCTGGTGCTCAATTACTGGATCTGGGAAGGCATGAACGACTTTTATCTCTGGGAAGCGTTTATTCCTTCACTGAATCCCAACGCAGAGCCGGAGCCCAGGGAGTTCTTCAACAAGATACTCTACAAGGATGACCGCGATTCCCGGATCTATGAGGACTATGAAGCCCTGGCGGCCAGGCTGGACGGAGTGGAGGTGGCTACCGGCATGTCGGTCTATCCCCAAATGTATACGCAAACCCAGGTGGTGGCCTTTGTGGAGTATGTGGTGCCTGGAACCCCTGCGGCAGATTCCGGCATCCAGAGGGGCGACATCATCTTGACCATCGACGGCCAGACCCTGACCCAGAACAACTATTTCAGCCTCTACTACCAGACCACAGCCACCTTTGGATTTGGAGAATGGGACGGAAGCTCCATCAATCCCAACGGCAAAGAGATTACCCTGACTGCATCGGTGCAAAGACTTAACCCGGTGCTTTACGACGAAGTCATTGAATACCAGGGAAAAAAGATTGGTTACCTGGTATATACACAGTTTACTTACGGGGAGAATGATGAATGGTTGGATGATCTCAATGCAGTGTTTGAAAACTTCAAATCGGAAGGGGTCAGCGATGTGGTGATGGATCTCAGGTACAACCCCGGGGGAGACCTTGAGCTCACATCCCACATTGCCAGCACGCTGGCGCCCGCCTCAGTGATGCAGAGCAGCGCTATTTTCATAAACGTGGTCTGGAACGATCGCTACAACCAGTATTGGGCGGATTCGGATCTGGACAATGACGGCAAGGCGGACGGACAGGAGTCGGAACAACTGCGGTTCAGGATGCCCCAAAGCGATGTAAACCTGGATCTGAGCCAGGTATACTTCCTGACCACCGGGGGCAGTGCCTCGGCCAGTGAATCCCTGATGGTGGGGCTCTACCCTTACATGGATGTGGTTCAGATAGGAACCCCCACCTACGGAAAATGCTATGGTTCCATACCGGTGCGCGACTGGGAAGAACCCAAAAGGCACAACTGGGTCATGTTGCCCATAGTGATCAAATATTCAAACGCTGAGGGATTCACGGATTTTGTGGATGGCATCGAGCCTGACTTTTTGGTTCCTGACAACTTGCTCTATGCCAAACCTTTTGGAAGCCTGGAGGATCCGCTCCTGGCCAAAGCCCTGGAAGAAATCACGGGAGTTTCCCCCCTGGCAAAGAAATCGGTACAGCCGGAAACCCGCTTCGAGCCCTTCAGGGTTCCCTTGAAACAAGTTCCGGAGCTGATGCTGGAATTGCCTGAGGTGGATTAGGCAGACTCCTGAAGCCGCCGCTTCAGGATGGCCCGGTTGATCCGCCTGGCCAGTCCGGGTCCTTCATAGATCAAACCGGTATATATCTGGATCAGCGTGGCCCCTGCATCCAGCATGTTCAGGGCATCTCCGACGCTCATGATACCGCCTACTGCAATAATGGGGATTTTCCCCTCTGATCTTTCATGGATGTACCGGACCACCTCCAGGCTCCTTTCTGTGAGCGGGGCTCCGCTCATACCCCCCTGGCCAATGGCTTCGATTTTATGCCCGGGGGTCCTGAGGCCCTCGCGACGTATGGTCGTGTTGGTGGCCACAATGCCATCCAGCTTCAGACGGGATACAATCTCCAGGGTCTCATCCAGTTGTTGATCATTCAAATCCGGGGATATCTTTAGCAGCAAGGGTTTCCGGATCCGCTTTGCATCCCGCAGGGCAATGAGCCTGACCAGTATCTTTTCCAGGGATTCCTGGTCCTGGAGTTTTCGCAGGTCGCTGATGTTGGGACAACTCACATTCACCACGAAATAGTCCACTCCCTCATAAATGGCCTCGAAAACAGCCTCATAATCGTTCACAGCCTCTTCATTGGGGGTCAGGGTGTTCTTGCCCAGGTTTCCGCCCAGAATGAGCCCGGAAGGCCTTTTACGGGCCAATCTGGCTGCGGCTGCAGCTGCGCCATGGTTATTAAAGCCCATTCTGTTGATCAGGCCCCGGTCCTTTTTCAGACGAAAGCTTCTGGGCCGGTCGTTTCCCGGCTGCCCCTCGGGGGTAATGGTCCCCACTTCAATGAAGGAGAACCCGAAGGCATAGAACTCCCGATAGATCTCGGCGTTCTTATCAAAGCCTGCAGCCAGGCCCACTGGGTTGCTGAAGGTCAAACCCAGGAAGTCCGTCTCCAGGGCCTTGTTCCGGATGTGGTAGCTTCGTTTTACCAGCGGCCAGATCCCTGGTATACTGAACAGGATCTTGAGCAAGGAAAGGAGAAGGTGATGGATGGATTCAGGGGAGAGGAGAAAAAGGATGGGTCTGATCAGGAACCTGTACATTCGATTTTTGCCTGCAAATATACACAGATTTCTAATGCGCAGGCCCAAAAGTCCGGAAGGTGTCATCATCGTAGATCACCAGTACCTGGACTATCTTTCGGGCTTCCCTTGATTCGCTCGCTGAATGCTCCTCTGAAAGGGCTGTAGCTTCCGCTTTCCCGGTTTTCTCAGTGCTTTCAGGAGCAGCTGGGTCTCCCTGGGATGGCTGTGAAGGGGGCTCAGAATCCAAAATTTCACCAGATCCGGTATCCCCTTCAGGAATTTGAACGGGATTTGGATCTTCGGGCTGCATTTCCGGGGTGTCGAAAAGGTTCCCCGGAACCTTCCTGCCCATCTGCTCATACATGGTGCCTTCACCCATCATCAGCCAAGATGCATTTAAGCCTGGAAATGCCTTCAAAGTCTTATGCAGAAAGTCATAGCTGGGTTTGTTCCTTCCCGAAATCACATGCGAAACACTGCTCCTCTGGACGCCGATAATATCGGCAAATTTAGAAGGAGTGATCTGTTCCATATCCAATAGCTGAAGAAGACGTTCTTTCATAGCCTTTTTGTCTAATTACAAATGTAACACATATATTGTTGCCATATGTAAACATACATAATTTACATTTGTAACAATATTGAATATATAGACAAATAGGCTTATATACGGATAAAGAAGTGCCGGCGATAACTTGTGGCAGGAATTGCGCATATATACCCTTATAATATTTTAGGCTTATAATTCACCTATGCTTGAGAAAGTCCCGGTTCCAGGGCTATAAAGAGCCTTTGAACCCAATGCCTGAGGACCTTTTAGGCCTTGAAAGGGGCCAAAAAGCGTGTTAACAGAGGTTTATCAACATAAACTTCAAGTAAATATAATTAGGCGCTGGAATTGAGTGATTTAATTCGTATTAGTTATACTCTGAAAGCACCATTTACGCTTATTTCACAGATGAATTCCATTATTTAATGCAGATAATTGTCACAAAACACTGGAATATAGTATTTTAAATCAGTATACTTACAATCTGAAAGCAGAAGGAAATATGTTCACATTTGTAACTTGTTAAAATAAGGATATTTGTTGCTATTTGTCAATTATATAGGGTGTTTTTGTTTGATTACAATTGTAACAATCTATATATTGGCGACATATGTGAGTTATTAAGGAGCCTTCAGAGGCATGCGCAAACCATGCCTTATTCTTGGTGAAGTTCTTGCGATGTCAGGCAAGTGCACCCATACACCTTGCGGAGGGATCGCTGACACCCAGTAAAGCGCTCACCGGCCGGATGACCGGTTCTCCCCTCCTCCCCTCTGGAATATTTTGCCGTCTTCACAGTTTTACTGGGCCAGCCTGACTTTTTGGTTCAACTCTGTGGAATATTTAC
>CBDTYO010000065.1:0-13340 GCA_965364615.1 uncultured Bacteroidia bacterium | reverse complement strand
TCAACGGCTGGAGCGCGGAACAGCTGGGGCAAGCGCTCGGGTCGTACCGCATCGTAGCACGTCAGCTAGGCAAAGCCAAAGATGCTGGCCGGGATCCCCACCCTTGCCATCTCACGCATGGCCAGTTCGGAAAAAGTGCTGATGTACTCCTCGCGGCTCAGATTCTGCTGGCCGCAAACGGGATTCAAGTGCAAAACCAGAAACAGTAAAAGAAGCATGGCTGGCCTTATCACTGCGCTTTGAATCAGTTTCGGTCGAATCATGGGATGGATCGGAGATTTGTTTGACAAAAATAGAGATATGGCCCTATGGTCCTTCGGAGAGTTGTTAACAGGGTCCTACTTCAGAACGTCCGTTGATAACAAAATCTTGTGCGGGGCATGAAATCCGTAATTTTATAGCAAAACCTCAGGGGCATGAAACAGCGAGCATACACAGTCAGGCTATTTGAATACAGCGGGCCGGAGGAACTGGGCCAGGAACAGCAAAAGCTCATACAAGTGGCCAAGGAAACTGCCGGCGGTGCTTACGCACCCTATTCCGGGTATCATGTGGGTGCCGCGGTGCTTCTCGAAAACGGAGAGATCCTGTCGGGCAGCAACCAGGAGAATGCAGCTTATCCATCGGGCCTGTGTGCTGAGCGGGTGGCCATTTTCTATGCCGGGGCCCGCCATCCCGAGGTCCCGGTCAAAGCCATCGCCATTGCAGCCAAGCGTGAAGGCAGCTTTCAGGAGGAACCGGTAGCTCCCTGCGGCGGATGCCGCCAGGTCCTGTATGAGAAAGAAACCCAGGGGAAAGCCCCCATGGAAGTCATCCTGTACGGAAGCAAAAAAATTCAGGTTCTCAAACAGGTGACTGATTTGCTTCCACTTCCTTTTAAGCTGGAAAGCCTGTAGGCTATTTTTTTTTGAAGAAAACGGGGTAGATGTCCATTTTCGGATAAGGCGCTACCACCTCCAATCTCTCCCCTTTTACCGGATGTACAAAGGATATTTTCCTGGCATGCAGGCTGATTCCTCCGTTCTTATTGCTTCTTTTGGCCCCGTATTTTCTATCCCCTTTGATCACACTTCCTATCCCTGCCAGCTGTGCCCTGATCTGATGGTGCCTGCCTGTCTCCAACTTGATCTCCAGCAAATGATAGTGGTCTGAAGAGGCGATCCTTTGGTAGGACAGCCGGGCCTTCTTGGAACCTTTCACCTCTTTGGGGTGTATATAACTCTTGTTTTGCCTGGTGTTGCGGGTGAGATGGTGTTCCAGGGTTCCCGATGGGGGGGACGGACATTCTTCCACGATGGCATGATAGGTCTTATCGATCTCTTTATCGCGAAACAGGGCTGCCATCCTGCTCAGGGCCTTGCTGGTTTTGGCAAATACCACGGCCCCGCTTACGGGGCGGTCCAGGCGGTGAGGAATACCCAGAAAAACTTCTCCGGGTTTGTGATCCCGCAATTTGATAAAATCCTTCAGAAGCGCATCCAGAGAAGGATCACCCGAACTGTCACCCTGAACGATGTCTGATACGCGCTTATTTACCACCAACAGATGATTGTCTTCGTATAAAATCGTCACAGGCGGTTTCAAGTCGGACACAGGTTTCGGCTTTTCAGGCTAATATTGCTCGTTTGAATTGGGAAATTCCTGGGAACGAACATCGTTGATATAGTTGGTCACGGCCCCTTTGATCTCCATCTGCAGGTTGTGGTAACGCCGCAGGAAACGCGGTGAAAATTCCTGGGTGATGCCAAGCATGTCGTGCAGCACCAAGACCTGCCCGCTCACATTACCGCCTGCCCCGATGCCAATGGTGGGAATGCTGATGGACTCTGTCACCTCCCCTGCCAGCTTCGCGGGGATTTTCTCCAGAACAATGGCAAAACAACCTGTCTGGGCAAGTACCTTGGCATCCGATTTCAACTTGTCCGCCTCTTCCTTTTCGGTGGCACGGACCACATAGGTCCCAAACTTATGTATGGCCTGGGGGGTAAGTCCCAGATGGCCCATGACCGGGATCCCTGCGGAAAGGATGCGCTCGATGGACTCCCAGCGGTCGCGAGTCGCCACGCTGGTGCCCCCGGTCTCCTTCATGATCCGGATGGCTGAAACCAGTGCCTCCTTGGAATCCCCCTGATAGGTGCCGAAGGGCAGATCTACCACCACCAGTGCACGGCTGGTGGCCCTTACCACGGAGGCAGCATGATAAATCATATTGTCCAGGGTAATGGGCAGGGTGGTCTCATAACCGGCCATCACATTGGATGCGGAGTCACCTACCAGTATCACATCGATACCCGCCTGATCCAACAAGCGGGCGAAGGAATAGTCGTAGGCCGTCAGCATGGCAATTTTCTCACCCTTAAGCTTCATGGCAAGAAGCACATGGGTGGTTACGCGTTTTACATTGCTGTGAAGAGACATGGGTAAAAGTTAGAAGTTAGAAGTCAGATGCAAGTTAGTATGTGAGTGATCGAGTACGTTAGTGAGTTGGTGTTTCAGAATACAAAGTTTATAATAAATTTCCTATTGGCAGTCAATTTGTCAGTAAACCTGACAGCCGACCGGGCCTTTGGGTGGGAATTTTGTGTCAATATAGCACCGAATACCGAAAATCACACAATGGCATAATCTTCGCTAATTAGTCATAAAGTTTGAAAAGTCTATACAGTCATACAGAAAAATAAACATAGTTATGAGTAAGATTATCGGAATTGATTTAGGTACCACAAACTCCTGTGTATCGGTGATGGAAGGCAACGAACCCGTTGTAATCCCCAACAGCGAAGGAAAACGAACCACACCATCCATGGTGGCATTTGTGGAAAACGGTGAGCGCAAAGTAGGTGATCCTGCCAAAAGACAGGCCATCACCAACCCGACCAAAACAGTTTCTTCCATCAAGCGTTTCATGGGGGAAACCTATGACCGGATGTCCAAGGAGATTGCCCGGGTTCCCTACAAAGTGGTTAAAGGGGAAAACAATACCCCCCGCGTGCAGATTGATGACCGCAAATATTCTCCGCAGGAGATCTCAGCCATGGTGCTTCAGAAGATGAAGAAGACCGCCGAGGACTACCTGGGACAGGAGGTAAGCGAGGCCGTCATTACCGTGCCTGCCTATTTCAGTGATTCACAGCGTCAGGCCACCAAAGAAGCCGGTGAGATCGCCGGACTTCAGGTCAAGAGGATCATCAATGAGCCTACAGCGGCCTCCCTGGCTTACGGACTTGATAAAAAGAGTTCCGATCTGAAGATCGCTGTCTTTGACCTGGGTGGAGGTACCTTTGATATCTCCATACTGGAACTGGGCGATGGTGTATTCGAAGTGAAATCCACCAATGGCGATACCCACCTGGGAGGGGATGATTTCGACCAGGTGATCATTGACTGGCTGGCCGAGGAGTTCAAAAAGGATGAAGGTCTGGACCTGAAAAAGGACCCCATGGCCCTTCAGCGTCTGAAGGAAGCTGCCGAAAAAGCCAAAATCGAGCTATCCAGTTCCACCCAGACGGAAATCAACCTGCCCTATATCATGCCGGTCGACGGAGTACCCAAGCACCTGGTCAAGAGCCTGTCAAGGGCCAAGTTTGAGAGCCTGTCCGACAAACTCATACAGGCCACCGTTGAACCGTGCAAGAAGGCCCTGAAAGACTCCGGCCTGAGTACCGGAGATATCAATGAGGTCATCCTGGTGGGTGGTTCCACCCGCATTCCCGCCATCCAGAAGGTGGTGGAGGACTTCTTTGGGAAAGCACCCTCCAAGGGTGTGAACCCCGACGAGGTTGTGGCCGTGGGAGCAGCCATTCAGGGAGGGGTACTTACCGGTGAGGTAAAGGATGTACTTCTGCTGGATGTGACTCCCCTTTCACTGGGTATTGAAACCATGGGAAGTGTAAATACCAAGCTCATTGAAGCCAATACCACCATTCCGACGAAAAAGACACAGACCTTTACCACGGCGGCGGACAATCAGCCTTCAGTGGAAATACACGTGCTTCAGGGTGAAAGGGCCATGGCCAAGGACAATAAAACCATCGGACGCTTTCACCTGGACGGAATTCCACCTTCTCCCAGGGGCATTCCCCAGATCGAAGTGACATTCGACATTGATGCCAACGGGATTCTTAATGTCTCTGCCAAGGATAAAGGAACGGGCAAAGAACAAAGCATCCGCATCGAAGCTTCCTCCGGACTTTCCGATAGCGAGATTGAAAAGATGAAAAAGGAGGCCCAGGAGAATGAAGCAGCGGATAAGGCTGCCAAGGAAAGGATCGAGAAGCTCAACAATGCCGACAGCCTTGTTTTCCAGACCGAAAAGCAGCTGAAGGAATACGGAGACAAGATCCCCGCTGAAAAGAAAGCTCCCATCGAGGAGGCGCTGAAGTCCCTGAAAGAAGCCCATAAGTCGGAAGATCTGGCGGGCATCGACCAGGCCACAGAGGCACTGAATACCGCCTGGCAGGCAGCTTCACAGGATATCTACAATGCCCAGCAGGCAGGTGCTGAAGCAGGTCAGCCGACAGGTGAACCCGCTGGAGAATCCTCCGAAGGCGGAAAGGGAGACGACGGGGAAGTCACAGATGTGGACTTCGAAGAGGTGAAGTAAGAGAATTCCTGCCTCTCCGGAACCGAATTAAGGCCGTTTCAAAGCGAACTTTGAGGCGGCCTTTTTATTTCAAAGAACCATTTTCGCTATATTTGGACCACCATGCGTTTATTTATCATGATAAGCATTCTTCTGGCTTCGGCTCTGGCTGTTTCAGCACAAAATCAGCTGGATGACCAGGGTAGAAAGACAGGTCGCTGGAAAGTGGATCATCCCAACGGAAGAACCCTGTATGAGGCTGATTTCCTGGAGGGAAGACCCGTGGGTGAGATGATACGCTATTATGAGAATGGAGTGATCAGGGCCCGGATGGTGTTTGATTCCTCCGGAATCAGCAGCTATGCGCGGTTGTTTTTTGAAAGCGGGGATGAGGCGGCCCACGGATGGTATGTCAATCAGCAGAAAGATTCGGTATGGACCTATTTTTCCGCTGTTGACGGATCCATAAGGATCAGGGAACCCTACGAGGATGGGAAGCTTCATGGCATTGTGCGCAAGTACTACAGCAATGGACAGGTATCCGAAGAGGTGGAATGGATCAGGGGACAAAAGCAGGGATCATGGAAGCAGTATTACCCTTCGGGTGCCCCGAGGCTATCAGCCCATTATGCAGATGATTTGCTGAACGGAAGCTACAAGGTGTATTTTAGCAACGGCAAGCTCGAAATCTCCGGGGAACTGTTGAACGGCAGGTCTCACGGCACCTGGAGCTATTTTGATGATAAGGGAGAAGAACTGATGATTCTGGAGTTTGTACATGGGATTCCGGCGGACAGAGAGAGATACGATCAATGGATTTCGGATACCCTGGAAAAGTACCAGATGCCCCTTGAGCCTGAGCCTTTCCAAAACTTCCAGTGAGTGATATGAAAATCAGGCTCCTTATAGCATTTGTTCTTGTTTCCCTGCGATTACCGGCCCAGGAAATCGCAGAGGGTGTCTTTTGGATCTATTTCACCGATAAGGCCGGGACCGGCTATACCATCTCACAACCCGGGGATTTCCTTTCGGAACGTTCGGTCAACAGACGGGCATTTCAGGGGCTGGCCATCGATCACCACGATCGTCCGGTCAACCCGGATTATGTGCAGGAAATCCGGGATTTAGGGATAGAAATCCGCCATGTCTCACGCTGGTTGAATGGCATCGCCATGACGGGCATGGATGCTGCTTCCTTTCAGGAAGTTCTGGACCTGAGTTTTACCGACACTGTCGCCTGGTACCCGGAGACAGATGATGCTTTTTTACCCCAGCCCACTGTGGCTTCCCGCTTTGAGGAAGCACTGGCCACTGCACCGGGATATGATTACGGGGTGGCCACCGAACAGGTGGACATGCTGCAAACCAACAAGTTGCATGAACTGGGCTATACCGGGAGAGGGGTATGGATCGCTGTGCTGGATGGAGGATTCCGCAATGTGGACAGCCTCCCATCCTTTGAATCCATGATCGATGAAGGCAGGATCCTGGATACCCGGAATTATGTCAATGAGCTCCCTGTTTTCCGACTCTCCTCCTCACACGGAATGTATGTGCTTTCCACCATGGGGGGCGAGTGGGATGGTAACATGGTGGGTACGGCCCCCCATGCCAGCTACCTGCTCTGCGCCACCGAAGACAGTGACCGGGAAACCCGCCTGGAGGAGATAGCCTGGATAGAGGCGGCAGAATATGCTGACAGCCTGGGGGTGGATGTCATCAATACCTCCCTGGGTTATTCCGACTTCGATGGATCTTCCTTTGACTTCAGCTACCAGGATATGGACGGGAAGACATCCTATATTTCCAGGGCAGCATCCCTGACAGCCTCCCGCGGCATCGTGGCCTGCAACAGTGCAGGAAACTCGGGGGATGACAGCTGGTTTTACATCACTTCTCCTGCCGATGCCTTTGACATACTGGCAGTGGGAGCGGTGGATGCTGAAGAGCTCATTGCCAACTTTAGTTCAAGGGGCCCCAGCTTTGACGGTCGTATCAAACCCGATGTGAGCGCCATGGGAGTGGGCAGCGGTGTGCAAAGTTCCCAGGGAGGGGTCGCCCGCGGCAACGGAACCTCATTTGCCTCGCCCATCCTGGCAGGATCTGTGGCCAGTCTCTGGCAGGCGTATCCGGATCTTACAGCCAAAGAGTTGATAAACAGGGTCAGGCAAAGTGGAAACCGGCATCAGAACCCCAATAACGATTACGGATTCGGCATCCCGAATTTCATCCTGGCCTATCATGCCATCACCAGCATACCTGTCCATCTGCAGGCGGGTGAGATGGAACTCTGGCCCAATCCTGCCAGCAAGCTCCTGATGATCCGGATCCCTGAGCAAAGCCCTGAGGAACAGGAGATCCGCTTTTATGACATGCAGGGCAGAATGATCTGGACAGCCTGGTCCGCACTGCCCGGTGAGATCGCTTTATCTCCTGCCCTTGTGAAGGGCCTGTATATCGTGGAGATCAGGACCCGGAACACCCTTTTCAGAAGCCGTTTAATTATCCAGTAATGCCAGGAGAAAAGCTCACACTCTCCGCCTTGCTGGCACAGGTGAAAGATGCTCTGGCAGAACAGTTGCCGGGCCAGTATTGGATCATCGGCGAGATCCTGGAAATGCATGAAAACAGGAACGGCCATTGCTACCTGGAACTGATCGAGAAACATCCTGACAATGATTCCCTGCTGGCCCGGGCAAAAGCCACCATTTGGGCCTCCAGATACAGCATGCTCCGGCCCTATTTTGAGAGTTCCACCAACACCCGCCTGAAAAGCGGGATCAAACTCCTATGCCGGGTCTCGGTGGAGTTCCATGCCCAGTATGGATTCAGCCTTAATATCACCGATATCGATCCTGCCTATACCCTGGGGGATCTGGCACGCAAGAAACAGGAAGTGATCACTCGCCTGCGCAAGTATGGGGTATTTGACATGAACCGGGAATTACCCTTTCCGGAAGTTCCCCAAAGCATTGCCGTGATCTCTTCCGAAACAGCGGCAGGTTACGGCGATTTCATGGAAACCCTGAAGTCCAATACCCACGGTTTCCATTTCAGCACAAGGCTCTACCCTGCCACCATGCAGGGAGAGGGTGCACCCGGATCCATCATGGCTGCCCTGGACCAGATCCATGAATCGGAGGAAGCTTTCGATTGTGTGGCCATCATCCGGGGGGGTGGTTCCAAAGCCGACATGGAGAGTTTCAATGATTACGACCTGGCCTATTTTATCACCCAGTTTCCCCTGCCGGTGATAAGCGGCATCGGTCACGAAAGGGATGAAACAGTGACCGATATGGTGGCGGCCTATGCATTAAAAACACCCACAGCGGTGGCAGAATTTCTGGTGGATCAGCTCCTCGCCTTTGAGTTCCGCCTGGCAGGCCTTTACGATCGTATGGCGGCACTGGTCAAGGGACGGGTACAGGGACATCTTTCGAGCCTGGAGCGATACAGGGGAGATCTGATGCACCTGAGCAGGGGAATGCTGGCTAAACAGGCTGATCAGCTGTTGCAGGCAGAACAAGACCTGCGCCGTAGGCTGGAATTACTTTTCCAAAGGAGAAAGGACCACCTGGCGCTACTGGACAAAAGGACAGAGCTGGTAAATCCTGACAACATCCTCAAACGGGGATACTCCATGACCCTGGTGAATGGCAAAGCCATCTCCACCACCAGGAACGTGAAAGCGGGAAGCCTGCTGGAAACCAGGCTTTACAGGGGATCCCTTCTGAGCAGGGTTGAAAAAATAGAAAAAGATGACAAAAGAGAAGATTAGCTACAGCGAAGCTGTCACGGAAATTGAGTCCATCCTGGAAAAAATCGAAGCCGGAAACCTGGATGTGGATACATTGACTGAACAGGTGAGCCGGGTGACTCAGCTGCTAAAGATCTGTCGGGACAAACTGCACAAGACCGAAACCCAGATTGATAAAATACTTGGGGATGGTGAAGTATAAGGTCTTTGGTGATGGGTGGCATTACAGGTGCATGGCCAGGGTATCCAGCAGTTCGCTGACCTTGATGGGCTTGGCCAGGTAATCGTCGCATCCGGCCTCACGGCTGATTTCCCTCTCCCCCGACATGGCATAGGCAGTCTGGGCAATCACAGGCAGATCGGGTCGTTCCTTTTTGATCACCCGGGTACATTCATAGCCATTGAGCAAGGGCATATTGATGTCCATCAGCACCAGATCCAGATCCTTGTTGGCCCTGAAAATATCCAGCGTCTCCTCTCCATCCTTGGACCAGAGTATCTCCACCCCTGTATCCTTCAAGGCTTCAAAGAGAAAATAGTAGTTGGAGTGATCGTCCTCTGCAATAAGTATTCTCTTCCCTTCCCAGGATTTCAGGTCCCTGGCAGGGGTTCTGAGTGCAGCTTCATACTTCAGGGGCACCTCGTTGCGGGGAAGAATGAACCAGAAGGTGGATCCCTCGCCGGATTTGGATTCCACCCCG
The DNA here is from genome assembly GCA_965364615.1 of uncultured Bacteroidia bacterium. Classification (GTDB taxonomy): domain Bacteria; phylum Bacteroidota; class Bacteroidia; order Bacteroidales. Next base: position 4,300 of record CBDTYO010000065.1, on the reverse strand, counting down.
ATCATGCCTCCCAGAATCTCGGTCAGGTTTTTGGAAATGGCCAGTCCGAGACCCGTTCCTCCATACAATTTGGTTTTGGTCTCGTGCCCCTGCATGAAACGGTCAAAAATTACTTTTTGCTTATCTTCCCTGATCCCTATGCCACTGTCCTTCACATAAAAGTAGATCCCGTCGGGATGCTCCTTCAGTCCGAGAACGATATCTCCCGTTTCGGTAAATTTCACCGCATTGCTCAGCAGGTTGACCAGGATCTGCTTCAAACGGAAGGGATCGGTATAGATGGCCAGCTCATTCAGGGGCCAGTCCCATTGCAATCGAAGGTGTACCTCCTCCTTGCCGCTCCGCCTGATATTCTGGATGAACATCAGGTGAAGCTCTTTGTAGAGGTCCCTGATAAAACATTCAGCAATGTGCACATTGACCTGCCCGGCTTCAATCTTGGCAATATCGATGATGTCGTCGATCAGGCGCATCAGATCATCGGCCCCCTGATTGATCTGGGCTATGAAGTCGCGCCGTTCCTGGGGGGTCAGTTGCTCATCCAGCAAAAGGTCAGAAAATCCCACGATGGCATTCATGGGCGTTCTGATCTCGTGGGACATGTTGGAGAGAAAGGCCGTTTTCAGCTTGTCCGATTCTTCGGCTTTGTACTTGGCCTCCAATATTTTCCGCTCTGCCTCCTTCCTTTCTGAAATATCTTTGATGATCAGCACCATCGACTCCGGTTTCCCGCCCGGACCATAGATGGCACCGCTGGAAACCTCGGCATCAAAGGTCTTCCCGTCGGGCCTGACCACCTGGTATTCCAGATTCTTCAGGTATCCCTTGTCCCAGGTCTGTGAAAAATCCTTGATGGAAGTCCTCCAATGGTCCCGGTGGATAAAAGCAAATATCTTCTGGCCGTAGACCAGTTTGGGATCCACCCCCAAAACCTCCACAAATGCGCTGTTGAAATCCAGGATCATGCCATTGGGATCCACCACCATCATGGGATCGGGGGAAGATTCGAAAACCCTTCTCTGACGCTCCTGGTTGGAACGAAGGCGATCCTGGTGCCTGCGCCTGTCAATGGCCAGGGCAATCTGGTCGCTGGCAAACTCCAGCAATTCAGCGTCTTTTTCGGTGTATTTTACATCTTCAGAATAAGACTGAACCGCAAAAACACCGATGGTCTTGCCTTCATGCCTGAGTGGAACTCCCAGCCAGCTTACACAGGGAGCGCCCACTGGCTCAATCTCACCCTTCCGGGTCAGCTCCTTTTCCCTTTCCACATCCACCAATTGCGCTTCCCCGGTTTTGATCACGTATGAGGTCAGTGTTTTGCGGGCTGGAAATTCCGTGAACGCATCCTTCTCATCTTCCATAAAAGGAAGGGTAAGCGTATCTGAACCTTCGTGATACAGTGCCAGAAAACAGTTGGTGGTATCCACCACCCTGCCCAGTGAATCCCGTATCAGGGAATAAAGCTCATCCAGGCTATGGGTGCTGCTCACTGCATTGGATATCTCAATCAGGACCTGCTTAACCTCTTCTTCCCGCTTTTTGGAATGGATATCCTGGTGGATCCCTGTCAGACGGGTGGTATTTCCCTCGGCATCAAAATCTACGGCCCTGCCCATGCTTCGGATCCAGGTGTAGTTGCCATCTTTCTTTCTGAGACGGAATTCGATTTCAAAGGAAACATTGCGGTTTGTAATGGACTCCTGTACCGAATGAACCGATCTGTCCCGGTCATCGGGATGCAGCAATGTGGTCCAGGTGTCAAACTCCTGGGCCAGCTCATCCTCATTATATCCCAGCATGGAGAACCAGATGGGGGAAAAATACACCTGGTTGGTCACCAGATTCCAGTCCCAAAGCCCCAGGTTGGTGGCTGTAAGAGCCAGATTCAACCTTTCCTCACTCTGGCTAAGCGCCTCCTGGGCACGCTTCGAACGGGTGATATCCCTGGCCACCCCTATGACCGATTGGATGGCTTCCGAGCTGCCTATTTCAGGATAAAGCCGCCACTCGTAACAGATCTTTCGGTCATCCAGTTCAATCTCAAACTCAATGGTGTGGGGTTTTCCACTTGTAAAAACCTGGTTCAGCGAATCCTCCCACAACTTCAACAGGTGGGCCGGCCAGATGCCCATTTCAGCATGGGTCTTTCCTTTGAATTTTTCCTGGTCCAAACCCAACTGATCCACCACTGCTCCGTTTACATAGAGGTGCCGGTGATCCCGGTCAAAGCGCATGATCACATCCGGGGAATTCTCGGCCAGTGCCCGGAAATGCTCCTGTGATTCTCTGAGCGATTGTTCCAGATTCTTTTGCTCATCGATATTGCGGGTGACCAGCAGGATCTGATCCTTTTCATCGATCTTTACGAGAGAGACTGAATTCAGTGTCCAGATCTTTTCGCCGGAATTGTGGATATTCCTCCACTCAAAGGTGACCGGTTTGCCGGTCCGTGCTGCCTGATCAATGTGCTTCCGGACCCGCTCCATGGTATATCCCTCATCTGCGGCAGAGTATAACGCGGGATCCAGTTCATGGATTATGTCTTTCTTGAAACCGAATATTTCCAGGAACTTTGGATTGCAATCTACGATCTTACGGGTTTCTTTTTCCAGGAGGATGATTCCGTCAGTCACGCAATTGAAGATGGAAACGTAGCGGTCCCGCGACTCTTTGAGGGCATGCTCCGCTTCTTCCCGCTCCTTGATGACCTTGGAATACTTCAGAGCCGAGTAAACGGAGGGAACCAGCTTGAATAGCTGGTCCTTTTGAACAAAATCCCATACGCCCGATTTCAGGGTATCGGCTACCTGCCTGACGTTCTTTTCCCCCACCAGGTAGATCAAGGGCACTTCGGACAGGAAGGGGGACATTTCCTTCTCTATCATCTGCCGCAGGTGAATGGGAATATCAAAATCGGCCACCACCAGGTCGGGCGGATCATGAATTAGTCCATCTCTCAGGGTTTCAAGCGCTTCGGGGCGACTGAAATCAATGTGGAAGTTCCCCCCTTTGAGGATGCCAAGCACTTCATCTGTCACCTGTGCGTCGAGATACCAGAAAAATGCTCTTATTCTCAGACCGTCCATCAGGGATGTTTCATTCCATGGTTACAGTCCGAAAAATAGAGAAAATTATTGAGACTCCACGATTTATTTGGTCTAGAATTTCAACCGGATTCCTGCCATCAGGTGGATGCCCGCCTGGGGAAAAAAACCGTCATAGATGCCCTCTTCCCCACCACTGTAGTACCTGTAAACCCAGGCATTGGTTTCATAGGCCAGGTTGAACAGGTTGGATACTTTGCACTGCAGGGAGATCTCCTTCATGAACTGTGGATAAAACGCATAGGAGAACATCAGGTCATGGACCAAGTAGGGAGCAAGGACCCGATTCTCCGAAGCGGTATTGTCAATGTACTGCTTGCCCACATAATGTGAGGCCAGTCCCAGCTTCAAGGATTTCAAGGGCTCGAACTGAAGTTGGCTATTGAAAATCACGGAGGGGGAAAAGGCCAGATCGGTGGTTCCCAGCGGCTCCTCTATCTGGTAGGGCTCGTTATCCGGATCCGACCAGTGGTCCCAATTATCCACATATCCCGTAAAATCTTTGATTTTGTTGCTGCTGAAGGTGGCATTCATATCCCACCGCAACCAGGAAAATGGCAGGATATTTCCAGAGATTTCCAGGCCTGTCCGGTAGCTGTCCTTCACATTGGTCATCACCGCGCTTCCCACATCATTGATCTCCCCGGTGAGCACCAGCTGATCGGTATAATCCATGTAATAGAGGTTTATATTCAGGGCATACAAGGATCCCTGCAGCGTGTATCCCGCTTCATAGTCCAGCAGGGTTTCATTGACAGGCCGGGGTCCCGCCGGGTCTGCATCCACAAAATTGCTCCGGTTGGGTTCCCGGTTGGCCCTGGCCACGAATAAATAGGCCCTTTGTTGCGGTGACGCTTGCCAATTGATCCCTGCCTTGGGATTGAAGAATAAATAATCGTGCTCCTGGGTAATGTCTCTTAAATCGTCGTCTGAGCCATCTATGCCGTAATCAATCCCCCTGAGCTGCAAATCGGCAAAAAGCGAAATTCTCTCTCCGGCTTCCAACGTGGCCTTGAGGTAGGTGTTCCAGTCCGATTTCAGGCCGGAGTTCTCGTACCAGCGATGCCTGATCTCACTGTTTCCTGGATACCTGGCCCAGATAACGGTACCATAGTGATCCCCATCATATTGGTTCCAACCGCCACCCAGCACCACCTCTGTGCTTTCCCCCCGGTATTGAAGCGCACCCACGA
>CBDTYO010000064.1:0-13631 GCA_965364615.1 uncultured Bacteroidia bacterium | reverse complement strand
ATGAAAATGGCTCTTTTGTACTGGAATCCTTCCTGCATGGTTTACAAATTAGCAGGATTTTTTTTCACCCGGTTTTCGGACTTGTTGTTTTAGGGGTAAATCAAAAAGAATAATTAACCGATAAAAAAACAAGATCATGAAAACTACAAGCATCACTTTCGTAATTATGGTAGCAGTAGCCCTGCTGAGTCAGTCCTGCACCAAGGAATATTTTCGCATCGAAGGAATAGGTCAGGTAACTACCGAAACCTTAAACCTCGATGAATTCTCTGCCATACGCCTGGAAGGGGCCGATGATGTGGACATCAAATATGGACCCGTTCAGAAAGTAGAAGTCACAGGGCACCCCAATATTATTGCCCGTATAAAGACCGATGTCCGAAACGGGAAGTGGGTCATGGGTCTGGAAAACGGCAATTATGGAAACTACGAGTTGAAGTACAGCCTCACCCTGCCAGTTCTTTCAGCAGTCGACCTGATAGGATCAGCCAATGTGGACATCCTGGATTCCATGGAAACGGATGAATTTGACCTCTATCTGATGGGATCAGGCAATTTCAGTGGCTTTCGCCTCAGGTCCGGAATATCCTATGTGGAAATCATCGGTTCGGGAAATTGTGAGATTACTACGGACGAAAGGATGGATGTAATCATTGAAGGATCCGGGAATGTATTCTATAAGGGCAGTCCCTTGCTTCAGACCGAAATTACCGGATCGGGCAGGGTGGTAGATGCCAACTAAGCAGTACTTGAGCTCAGTTTCAATCCATCTGCCGTGAAAACCACCATCCATATACACCATGTACGTGTCAAAGCGATAAGGTACATGCTCACACTCGTCACCTTCCTGGGCCTGCAGGTCCAGGGGGTGGCGCAGTCTCAGCAAACTGAATCACCATCCTCAAAGATTCGTGTTGGAGCAGCCTATTATGGTGAAAACTTCATCCGCCCGGGATTGGTACTGGAGTTTGAATATGTAAAAATCTATACTGCGTTTTTCTCTCTGCCCCTGAGGGCCAACCTCGGATGCCACGTGAATAAAGATTATCACGCTTTCTTCCTGGATGTCCACAAGGGCTTCCGGAAGTATTTTCGCTCCGGACTATTCCTGGAGCAGAGCGTGGGGGCAGGACTCATCCTTAAAAGCTACCGCCATACCTTCCGAAGCAGATAGCAGTGCCTAGAACTCTATGCGGTAGTTGAAGACGGGGATGAGTCCAGTCATGGGATACTCCCGGACCAATGCCGCATAGGGATCGTAGTACTGGGTCCAGACATTGAAGCGGTTGCTCAGGTTCTGGGCTTCCAGGGAAAAGATATGCTCTGTCTTTTCCCTGTATAGATGAAAGGTAATACCCAGGTCCATGCGCAGATAATCCCGCACCTGCCCGGAGAAGATCTGATCCCATTGGTAGACCGTTTGTCCCTGTTCCTCCGAAGCCTCCAGGTCGATGGGCGTGAAGCGCTTCCCCCCGGCCCAGGTGAAGCGAAGATTGACGCCGATCATCTTGTTCTCTCCCCACATGAATTCCCTGCCGCCCACCAGGTTCATGATATGTCCCAGGTTGTACCTGGAATTGTACCATTGTCCGTCAGCCGGTTTGTATTTCGCATCGAACAGGGAGGAGGTAAAGAGCAGGAAATAATTCCTGGTGAAGAATTTTTGAAAGGTAAATTCCAAACCCATGTTCCTTCCTTGTCCGATATTGGCCAGGGTATCGCCTGAGCCAATGCCGCCGAAAATGGGCGCCCAGTATTTCTCCGGATTTTCAGGTACCGGCAGGCGCCTGATATCCTGGTAATAGACCTCGGTCTTCACTTGTACATCACTTCCGAATATCTTTTCGTAGCCCAGGATGAAGTGATGGGAGCGAGCCATCTCCAATTTCAGGTTGGGCTGGTAGATGCTTCCATCCTCCAGCTGAAATTCTGTGAAATACACCGGCAGTTTTTCCGCCTTGCTGTGCAGTCCGTAAGCCAGAGAAAGGGTCTGTTGCTTTGGCAGACGGTAGCGCAATCCCAGGCGGGGCTCAAGGCTGTAATCGCGGGTGAGAACAAAATAGGAAAAATGCAATCCCGTATTCAGGGTCCATTGTTCGCTCAGGTTCAAACGGCTTTGCACATGAGCCTGGTGCATATGGGTGCTTCCTTTGCTGTCCAGGAAGTTCATGGCGTTCTCACTTGCCTGATTGCTCTCCGAGAAATAATCGTAAGACAGATAGCTCAGGGCTACTCCGGCCCTGATACTCAAGGCTGCCGAGATTTTCCTGTGGTAGAGGGAACTCAGCCGGAGGGCCTTGCTATTCAGCTTGTCGAATAAGTTGGTATTCAGCACCCATGTGCTGTCCATGTATTCGAGGTGATTGGAGGAATAGCTCATGGAGTGGGAAAGCACGGTCTTCAGGTAAGAACGCTCATCGGGGTAGTAGGTGTGGCTGAGTCCGGTGGCATACATTCCGCTTTCTGTATAATCCCGATAGCCGGTCAGGGGATTTTCACCCGACCCTTCTTCGGGCAAATAGTGTTCATCATCATCGGCCAGTCCGCCCAGTCCCCAGAGGGAAAAAGTTCCGGCCTTTTTCGTGGGCAGATGGAACTTGAAGGACAGGTCCTGGTAGTTGGGAAGGGCATTTTCCGAGATGCTGATGTTCAGCTTGTCCATGAGGGCAAAGGTGGAATACCTGTAATTGACCAGGTAAGAGCCCTGATAATCTTGTTTGAAAGGACCCTCCGCAGCCAGCTCCAGGCCCAGTATGCCAGCCTGGAAGGCAAACTGCTGCTGCTGGTTGTTTCCCTGGCGAAGTTTGATATCAAATACTCCTGAAAGTGCGTTTCCATACTCGGCGGGGAAGGCGCCGGTGTAAAAGTCCGATTTCCCGATCAGGTTGGTGCTCAGGATGCTCACCGAACCTGAGGAGTAACCTTCCTCTGCAAAATGGTTCGGACTGGGTATTTCCACCCCTTCCAGCCTCCAATGCAGCCAGTTGGGAGCATTCCCCCGTATTACGATTTCGTTGGTGGCATCATCGGTTCCCGATACCCCGGCAAATACCTGTGCCATGCGGGCCGGATCGCTCACACTTACAGGATAGCGTTTGGTTTCTTCCACGTTGAAGGAAATGGAAGAGACTGAGGTCATCTGGTTCAGGGCTTGTCCCTTCTTGTAGGTGATAAACACCTCGCCGATGCTTTCGCTTCTTTCCCGGATATCGACTTCCACCACCAGCTCCCGGGCAGAGCCCAATTGCAGTTCGGACAGTACGGCTTCTTCGTAGCCCACGTAGGAGATCTTCAGGGTATAGCGTCCCACCGGCAGGTTTTCAAAGCGGAATTGGCCCGATTCATTGGTAATATCTCCGCGCATGGGGTAGGTATTCATTATGGCCACGCTGGCAAAGGGAAGGGGCTGCTGGGAATCCCTGTCACGGACCGTTCCCCTGAGGGTCTGTGTCCTCAGTTTTTTAGCAGGTAAAGATGCTGGTTCCTGTTTCGGGGTGATGATGATGGTATTGTGGCTGCGCCTGTAATCCAGTGCTGTGTTTTCCAGGCAATGGGTAAGGATCTCGTCTATAGTGGCGTTTTGCATATGTATGCTCACCCGGGGGCACTTCTGCAGCTCCTCGTGGTTAAAAATAAAATCCACCTCGGTCCGGGTGCGGAGTTCCTGGATAACCGCTTCCACCGTGGTGTCTTGCAGGTTTATGTCCAGCCGGATTTCCTGGCCATGCAATAAGGCATTGGCCAGGAAAATGAAACCCATGAGAAATATGTTATTCAGGAAGGTTTTTTTCATGCACAGCTGTTAATACACCACGATCTTTTCGTCCCTGTATTCGAATCTAACATCGGTGGTCAGGGCCAGCATGTCCAGGATATCCGATATCCGGGCCGATCTTTCCAGACGGGCAGAGAAGGATAGTTGCCTGGCGGCTTCATTTTCGAAGTGGTACTCAAAATCGTACCAGCGCGAAAGGCGCTTCATGACCTGGTCCAGGCTTTCGTGGTGGAATTCCAGTTTTCCATCTTTCCAGCTGGCATATCCCGAGGCATCCACCTGGGTGCTGCTCAGTTGACCGGTCTCCAGCTCCAGGACCGCCTGTTCATTGGGGGCCAGGATCAGTTGCCCAGGATTTCCCTCCTCTGATGTGCCCCTTACCAATACCTTTCCTTCCACCAATGTGGTCTGAATAAAGGCATCGTCCAGGTAGGAAGAAACATTGAAGGAGGTGCCGAGTACCCGTATTTCCAGGTCCCCGCTGTGTACAATGAAAGCCTGGGTGGAAGGATTGACCTCGAAATAGGCTTCTCCTTCCAGGAAAATACGTCGGACGCTGTCGTGAAAACTCACCGGAAAGCGAAGAGAGGATCCGGCATTCAGCCAAACCCGGCTTCCATCGGCCAGGGCCAGCTGGTAAGACCCGCCCTTGGGTGTGATCAGTTCGTTATACACCATTTCCTTTTTGCTTTCTGAACCTGCTTCTGTCTGGTAGAGCAGGGTGCGGTCCGCTCCGCGGATAACGGCGTCGCTTTCCACCAGTTCTTCAGTCAGGCTTAAGGTATCCAATTCAATCCTACTTCCATCCGAAAGGACCAATACAGCCTCTCCGGTACCCGGACTGATATGGGTGTCGATTTCTGCCATCAGGTCCCTGTTGGCATTTCCCAGGATCCACCAGGCAGCTCCGCCTAGTATCAGCATGGGAAGGAGGATGGTCGCTGCATAACGCAGCAAGGTCTGGGTATTGAGGCGAACTGTCTTTTTTGCGAAAAGCTCCTCCTCCAGGCGGCTCGCTGCCTTGTCCTGATCAAACAGGGCATAAGTGCTCAGTTTCTCACGCTGATGCCGCGGATCACCGGTCCGTTCAAACAGTTCCCTGTGGGCCGGATCTTCCTTCAGCCAAAGGTCCAGTTCGCGTTGCCCTTCCGGGTCCAGTTCTCCCCGGTGTTTCCTTGCGATCAGTTCCGCAATATGAAGTTCTTTATCCATGTATTCAATAAGCTCTCAAGAGTAAAACAAGCAAGTGCGAAAGTGGGTGAAGAATTTTTTCATTTTTTTAGCTGAACAGGATTAGAAACAGTAAAATACCCATGCGTGGGCCCAGTTTATCCTTGAGTTTGGCATAGGCAATTTTCTTTTGTGTTTTCACCGTATTTACAGAAATTCCCAGCTCTTCCGCGATCTCCGGATTTTTCAATCCATTCAGGGCCAGGATCATGATCTCCTGGGAGGCGTCCGGGAGCTTCCTGATCTCAGTGAGCAACAATCGATAGGTTTCTTCCTCAATGACGTGCCGGGAAACATGCTGCTGGGATTCCAATTCGTATAAGAGGGCCGGCTCGTGCTTTTTTTCAACGGCCAGGTGCTTTATATGGTTCAGACAGCGGTTGCGTACCGAGGTGTATAGATAGGACTTCAGGGCAGACAGGTGATCGAAATCCTGTCTCTTTTCCCAGAAACTGATGAAGGATTCCTGCACCATATCTTCCACCGCAGGGGGATCGGGTACATATTTATAACCAAAGGCCGACAGTGCATGGAAATAGGCATCGAAGACTTCCTGGAAAGCCTTTTTATCTCCCCGCTTAATATGCTTTATGATGTTCTTATGCACCCGCTAAGAAGTATTTCACCTTATTAGATTTTAAGTATAACAAATAAAAAGGGAAAAGGATGAAAACTTAGCGGATCGCCTGATGATGAACAAAGAGCAAGCTATACATCACCGCACATCTGTAACATTGAAACCCGATTGCGTCTCAAAGAAAACGCTTCCCGGTTCGAAGCCCCAACATTGCTCCGAAATGGTAAAAAATTACCTGCTCACTGCTTTCCGGAATATCCTGAGGTACAAAGGATTCTCATTGATCAATATTTTCGGGTTATCTTTAAGCATGTCGGTTTGTATGCTGATCCTGGTGGTCATCCAGGACCAGTATTCCTATGACAAGATGCATTCCAAAAGCAACAGGATCTACCGGGTTCAGCAGGTGGACAGCCTGGATTTCACAAACCTGAAAATCGCCTCCAATCCTTATCCCCTGGGCATAGAGCTCAGGGATCAGTATGCCTTCGCAGAAAAGGTGGTGATTCTGAATGACAACTTTCGGGGGGAAGGCAAATACAAGGATACTCGCCTGGCATTGAACGGCTTATATACAAGCAGCGAGTTTTTTGAACTGTTCGATTTTCAGCTGCAGGAGGGCGCAGCCGAGGGAATCCTGGATGAACCTTATGCCCTGGTGCTGAGCAGAGAAACTGCAGATAAGTTTTTCGGTAATGAGGATCCCCTTGGAAAGTTTATTGAATTCGATTCCATAGGAGCCTTTGAGGTGAAGGGCGTCGTAGCCAACACAAAGCATAAATCACACATTCAGTTTGAAGCCCTGTTATCCCTTTCAACCCTGGAAATACTCGATCAACGAAGGGCAGAGCCCAGGTTTGTGAACAACTGGGAAACAGCTTGGGGAAGCTGGATTTATCTGCTCCTGGACGAGGGTGCCGACCTGGATGGCATACAGCAGATTCTGGACCGGATCAGTATCGAAAAATACCGGGACAATGAGGATAGCAATTATTCTTTCTACCTGCAAGCCTTTGACAAAATCGTGCCGGGCCCCTTGCTGGGAAACGAAATAGGCGTCTTTATGCCCAGGGTTTTTATTCTGTTTCTGGGCGGACTGGCCCTGGTGATCATTATTTCCGCAGCCTTTAACTATACCAGTCTATCGGTGGCCCGATCCATGATGCGGGCCAAAGAAGTGGGTATCAGAAAAACCTTTGGTGCATTCAGATCCCAGGTGATTATTCAGTTCCTGGCAGAGGCAGTAGTCATCGCGGTCATTTCACTGGCCCTGGCCATTGCTTTGCTACAATTTCTATTGCCAGCATTTTCAGGCATGCAGATGATGTCGCTCCTTGAAATCAGACCGGAGCAGAACACCAAGATCTATCTCTGGTTCCTGGTTTTCGCCCTGATCACCGGCATTATCTCAGGGATTCTGCCAGCGGTTGTCATATCTGCTTTTAAGCCGGTATCCGTGCTTAAGGGCATCACCAATGTGAAGTTTTTCAGCCGGATCACACTCAGGAAAATACTGCTGGTAGCCCAGTTTGTGTTCTCCATGGTTTTTATCATATCAATCCTCCTGATCTTCAATCAGATGAATTTTATGATCCATGCGGATATGGGCTTTGATGCCACGGTGGTGTATGATATCAACTTACAGGGAAAGGATTTCAATAAGGTAAAAGATGAGTTCAGTCAGCTTCCTGAGGTCATGGATGTCACTGCCTCGTCACATATTCCCGCGGAAGGGAATGTCTGGGGGGTGGACATCCGGTTGAAAATGGATGATGATAAATATGAGGGCCATTATTTTTCAGTGGATGAGAACCACATTCAAACCATGGGATTGGAACTGATTGCAGGGAGAAACTTTCCTGCAAATATGAGCACTGAGAATGAGAAATTTGTGATCGCCAGCGAAATGACCCTGGAACACTTTCAGTTGGGAGCTCCGGAGGAGGCTATTGGATCCACCCTGATCCTGGATGATTCTACCCTTGTCGAAATCATAGGAGTGATAGAGAATTATCAGTATGTCGCAGTCTTCCTGAACATGAAACCCTTGCTCCTACGATACATTCCGGACAGATACAATCACGCTTTCTTGCGGATTGATTCTCCAGATATACCAGCCACTGTGGCCAAACTGGAAAGCACCTGGAAACAAATTGATCCCGATCATGAGTTTGACGGGGATTTCCTCGATGGGCGCATCAAATTCTACTACAGCTTCTTCGAGGATATTATGTATACAGTAGGCTTTGCCACTTTGCTGGCCATTATTATTGCCAGCTTCGGCCTCCTGGGAATGGCTACCTACAGCACACGGACCCGGATCAAAGAGATTGGCATCCGGAAGGTTTTCGGGGCAGAGGCAAATCATGTCATGCTGCTGGTTTCACGATCCTACCTGTGGCTGATGCTCATCGCATCCATTATTGGGGGCCTCATTGCCTACCTGGTCAACAATCTGTGGCTTCAGAATCTTTCGAAGAAAGTGGATTTCGGTGTGGGAACCATCCTGGTAGGAGTATTCATTGTGATCCTTGTGGGTCTTCTGACCATCGCTTCCCAGACCCTTAAGGCTGCTCATACAAATCCGGCCGATACCTTAAGAAATGAATGATTGTGATCAAGCAAGTGCTTCAATCATAATCATCATCGTAATTTTCATTCTCCGTAAGGTACTCTACATCTGAATGTTCGTCCTCATACTTCTCCCTGATGTCGTCTTTCAGAATGCCATCATCGTCGTAGTCCGTATCTTCCTCGATCAACTGTTCCGCCTTCTTGAAGGACATCCTGATCATGTAGATCTTGTCGTCCGTTTCGAAAGGCAAAGCAAATACTGTTTCATTGTTCTTGTTTTGAAAGGTAACAAGATGTTGGCTGAAACCCTCCGGATAAACCAGTTTGATCTGCTCCTGAATTTCGGTACTGATCTTCTCGAAATCCTGTATCACTCTTAGTTTATTTGCTTTCATACCGGGTTAGAATAGAAAACAGTTTTGACAATGCTAGCAATTTCAACCTAAAAGTAAAAGCATTTTGGAATAAACCGGGGAGAAAATTATCAACGCCTGTAATTTTTATTGAATTTCTTCCTTAAATCAAACTGGCCGGCTGGCCGGTGGAAGCCAGCACACTGTTCCAGATCCGGCCCAAGGGATCGATTTTTTTTCGTTTCGAAACCGAAAGGGCTATGGGTACATGGGTAAACTGATTGTTCCAGTATCCAACAATCATTCGGGTACGTCCTGCCATCCCTGCATGCACCGCACTATGGCCCATCAGCAAACAAAAGGCAGAATCGTGGGCATTTGCAGGCTGACTCCTGATGATGTAACTGGGATCGATGTATTTGAGGTTGATCCCCATCCCAATGGATGTAAAATATTCCTTGATGGCATCGCGGAGGTAAATACCTATATCACCAAACCTCACATTGCCCGAGGCGTCTCGCTCTCCGGTGGAGGCAAAGAGATGCTGCCCTGCACCTTCGGCCACCACGATCACAGCATGATGTCGCGCCTCAAGCCTCAATCTCAGGGCATCGAGAAACTTATCCAGGGCAAAGGGCACTTCGGGGATAAGGCAGAAATTGACCTGGTTGTCCACCAATACCGAATAAGCGGCAATAAAACCTGAATCGCGGCCCATCAATTTCACCAGGCCTATTCCATTGGGGGCACCCACTGCCTCCACATGAGCTGAATAGGTGGCATGTTTGGCCTCGGAGACTGCGGTCTCAAAACCGAAAGTCTTCTGCACAAAAGAAATGTCATTGTCAATGGTCTTCGGAATACCAATTACACTGAGCTGCAGTCCCCTCTTTGCTGCCTCCTCACTGATGGCAAGTGCACCACGCTGCGTGCCGTCCCCTCCGATGCAAAAAAGAATGCCGATCTTCATTTCTGCCAACGTATCCACCATAACAACAGGATCCTGGTTTCCCCGGGAGGAGGCCAGAATGGTACCACCCATTTCATTGATCTGGGTAACATCCCCGGGGGTTAAACGCAATGGTTCATGTCCGTAAGCTGGAACCAATCCCTGATAACCGTACCTGAAACCATAAATATCTTTCACTTCATAGTGAAAATGTAGGCTTAAGACAATGGCCCGGATCACATCGTTGATGCCGGGACACAAACCTCCGCAGGTAACAATTCCACAGGCCAGGCTGCCTGGGTCAAAAAAGATCTTTTCCCTGGGTCCTGCCGCTTCAAACCTGGGCGGCTCCGCGCCTCTGCCGAGGTAGCTCTTGATGGTATCGAGATCCCGGTGATAAACCACGTGCTCTTCGTCTCCGGTGAAGTTGATCCCCTTCATGGGTGACCGGACTGTGCATGGCCCCAGTCTCTGAATGTCAAAATCTGCTTGTTTCATTTCCTTTATTTTGCAAAAAAGACACGCCATTAACCCAGGGCCCTGTCCAGGTTGTATGCGGCACTGATCAACGCCAGGTGGGTGAATGCCTGGGGAGTGTTCCCCAATGCCTCGCCGCTCAAACCGATTTGTTCCGAATACATTCCCACATGGTTGGCATATCCAAGCATCTGTTCAAAAACCAATCGGGCCTTTTCCAGCTTCCCCGGATCCATCTTACCGGACCTGGTAAGTGCTTCTACCAACCAGAAGGTACAGATATTAAAAGTGCCTTCTTCACCAGAGAGTCCATCATCCACTTCATTCACGTTGTAGCGATACACCAGGCTGTTGGTCAACAATCCGCCCTTATCGGGCGTCTGCAAGATGGCTTCGATGGTTTTTTCCATCATGGGATCGTAAGGAGACATGAAAAAAACCAGGGGCATCATCAGGTTTGAGGCATCCAGGGTATTGCTTCCGTAATATTGGTCAAATGCCTGCCGTTTCTCATTCCATCCCTTTTCAATGATCTCCATGAATATCTCATCTCTTATGCGGGAAAGTTCCTGAAGGTCCGCCGGGAAGGAACGCTTCCTGCTGAGCCTGATGGCTCTGTCCAGAGCGACCCAGGCCATCACTTTGGAGTAGACAAAATGTTGCTGCCCGCCTCGTACTTCCCAAATGCCATCATCTTTCCGTTGCCAGTTTTCACTGATCCACTTTACGTGTTTAATGATGTGCTTCCATCCGGAAAAGGAAATCGGTTGTACATGTTTGTCAGTCAGGTAGAGGGAATCCAAAAGCTCCCCGTAAATATCAAGTTGCAGTTGGTTATAGGCGCCGTTGCCAATTCTGACGGGTGATGATCCCATGTATCCTTCCAGGTGGTCCAGGGTATATTCCTTGAGTTCATGCCGCCCGTCAATCCCGTACATGATCTGAAGGGCTCCCGTATCATCCTCCTTCGATCGTTCCAGTATCCATTTCCCAAAATTCAGTGCTTCTTCTTTAAACCCAAGCTTCAGAAAGGCATATACCGTAAAGGCGGCATCCCGGACCCAGGTATAGCGATAGTCCCAGTTGCGCTCTCCACCGATCCCTTCGGGCAGACTGCAGGTGGGTGCGGCCACAATCGCCCCGGTGGGCTCGAAGGTAAGCAGTTTGAGGATGAGGGCCGACCGGTTCACCATCTCGCGCCATCTCCCCCTGTAGTGGGATTTAGCAAGCCAGTGTCTCCAGTAGTCTATGGTGTTCTTGAACCTGCTTTCAGCCTGCTTCTCAGAATAGGACAAAGTGCATCCATCTCCCCTTTCAATTTTATGTAATACAAATACTGCGGTCTCTCCCCCTTCGATAATTTCGAACTCCGCAAAAGAACCCTGATCATTCTGATCCAGGGCGATGGTACTGGCCAGGCCCAGGCTCAGGTCCCTGGAATGGAATGAGGCTCCTCTGGCTGAGATTATGGTCTCATGGGATTCCCGTCCGTAATCGAAGGCAGGGTAACACTCCATTTTCATTCTTACCTTACCGTGTATGCCTCTGACCCTCCGTACGATCCTGTAGTCAAACTCATTGATGATATCTTCACCCACAGGCATGTAATCAATGATCTCCATGATGCCTTCGGAACCATAAAAACGGGTGATCAGGACATTGGTGTCGGGCCAGTAGTACTGTTTGTTCTTGCTTTGAGGATCAACGGGGGCAATTTTGAAATAGCCACCTTTGTTTTTATCCAACAGGGAAGCAAATACGCTGGGCGAATCAAAATGCGGAAAGCAGAACCAGTCAATGGATCCGTTGATCCCCACCAGGGCCGCAGACCGCATATTTCCAATAATGGCGTAATTTTCAATGGCTTGGTAAGGCATTACTCTGACTTTTGGTGGATACTAAATATACAATTAACATGCGATAAATCCTGTAGTCTTTCCCTGTATACCCGGACAGGATCAGCATTATACCTTGGGAAACTGTGTTCTTTTCTCAATAATTGGTATATTTTGTAATTAAAGCGACTTTTTACTTTCACGTTTGTTATAAGATTATGAAATCAAAAATCGTCATTATCATCGTATTGGCAGTATTGCTGATCATATTTGTGCTTCAAAACACTGATATGGTGGTTGTTAAATTCTGGTTCTGGGATACCAGCATCCCCAGGGCCCTCTTATTGTTTGTCACCTTTGCTGTGGGCCTGATCATTGGACTGATGGTCCCCACTTCACCGAAAAGAAAAGATCCGGATCCTGAATAGCCCAAAAGGAATGGAAGACTTTTTTGCCTTGCCCTATGTGAAGTATTCCGTCATCACCCTTGCGCCCCTGCTCTTGGCACTGGTGAATTCAAACATCGTGGAAGAAAGCATCTGCAATTTCATCGATATAGGGACCAGCTATGATTCCGACAGAGACAAGGCCATGGAGATCATGCGCAAGGAAGCCATGGCCCATCCGAATTTTATCGACCACCGTTCCCAGGAAGAACTCGACAAAGATATCCCGCCAGTGATGGTCAGGGTGATGGGTTTTGGGGACTCCTCGGTGAATCTGCGGGCCTTTGTTTGGTCCAAGGACCATTCATCAGGTTTTGTCATGAAGACCGACCTCAACAAAACCTTCAAAGAACAATTTGACAAGCAGGGGATAGAAATTCCCTTCCCCTATCGAACCATTGTGTACAAAGACAAATAAGCATGGCCCGTTTCATCAAAGACCGCAAAGCCACGAAAGGGCAAATACCAGGCTCCCTGATCCTCATCGGAAATCAAAAGATGGATCGGCCGGTCATCAATCTCATGGAATACAATCCCGAAGGCCTTGTGGAAAAAGAACTTTCAAGCCTGGAAGAAGCAGGGAACATCCATGATCCGGCCACGGTTTCCTGGATAAATATTTACGGGATCCACGACCAGGACCTCATGGCCCGTATAGGAGATTCGCTGGGACTGCAAGCCCTCTTCCTGGAAGATGTCATGAATACCGACCAGAGGCCCAAATACGAAGATGGTGACACCTATGATGCCGTGATCCTGAAAATGCTGAAATATGATGAAAGTGAGAAGGTAATTTCGGCTGAACAGTTTACGCTGATCCTGGGCAAACATTATGTACTTACCCTGCAGGAACAGACCGGCGATGTCTTCAATCCGGTCAGGGACAGGATCCGCAATGCCAAACCTACTTCCAGGCTGTATGATGCCGATTACCTGGCCTATGCGCTTTTGGATACCATTGTGGACAACTACATCCTGGTGACCGAAGCCATAGGCAGGGAGATCGAGTCGCTGGAGGACCGGATTTTCCTGAATCCGGAAAAATCCCTGGTGGAAGAGATTTACAAATTCAAAACAGAGATTTCCTTTTTGAGAAAGTCGGTCCGGCCCGTCAAAGACCTGATGGGACAAGTGCTTAAATCGGAAAACAACCTGTTCCAGGAGAAACATTTGCATTTCCTGAATGACATGGATGACCTGGTGACCCAGGCTACAGAAGCCATCGAACTGTACAATGGTATGATCTCCGATCACTTAAACATATACAGCACCAATGTGAACAACCGGATCAATGAGGTCATGAAAGTATTGACCATTTTTGCCTCCACCTTTATACCGCTCACTTTTCTGGCCGGGATTTACGGCATGAATTTCGAGTACAACCCGGCGCTCGGGTTCAAATACCGTGATTTGAT